>JAYTTR010000321.1:0-6381 GCA_043744935.1 Gemmatimonadaceae bacterium | reverse complement strand
GTTGTTGCTTGAAACAGTTCTCTCGGCGCGCCACCCAACGCGATGTTGGGCAGCAACTTCGCAATCGGCGACAGACGTCGGGAATATCAATGATTGTTTTGATGAATCCGTTTTGACCTGGTTCGGATTCCATGTCGATTCATCGCGGAATTTGAACGACACCAAAAATTTGACGGCGCGCAGTTCGCGCTTTCACCGATCCGCCGCGATTACTGCATTGATCAAAACATCCGCGCCATGCACGACGTCTGCGGCCTTCGTAAATTCCTTTGGCGAGTGACTGATCCCGCCCACACTGGGCACGAAGATCATCCCCATCGGCGCAATGCGCGCAATCTCCTGCGCATCGTGACCCGCGCCACTCGGCATTCGCTGACGTGTGAGCCCCAGCGCTGCGGCACTCGTGTCGATCCAGTCCATGACATTCGGGCTGGCAATTGCAGGCTCGCTGTCGACCAGTCGCTTGAATGCGAATGCGGTGCCGGTGGCCGCGCCGATCTCGCGTCCGAGTCGTTCGAACGTTTCTGAAAAGCGCCCGATCTTGGCCGAGTCGAGATCGCGTAAATCGACCGTGAGCACAACCTGCGCGGGAATGACGTTTGTTGTATTGGGCGTCACATTGAGACGACCGACGGTCGCCACCTGGCGTCCCGGTTCGCTGGTAATGGCGTCGTTCACCGCCACGGTAAACTTTGCGGCCGCGAGCATTGCATCCTGCCGCTGATTCATGGGTGTCGCACCGGCATGATTCGCGACGCCCGTGATCGTGACCTCGAACCAACGCAGTCCCACGATGCCTTGCACGACGCCAATTTGCAGTCCGGCCTTTTCGAGCAGTCCGCCCTGTTCGATGTGCAATTCGATGTAGCACGCGATGTCGCCGGATTTCTTGACGGCTTCGCGCCATCGCGTTGCGTCGCCGCCCGCGAGGATAATGCCTTCGCGAAGGGTCTTTCCGGAGCGCGCAACTTTGTCGAGATCGGCGTCAGTAAACTCTCCGATGGCCAGCTTGCTACCAATGGTCCCGCCTTCCTCGTTCTGCCACACCACGACCTCAAGCGGATGACGCAAGCGCACGCGTTGTTCGCGCAACGAGCGCGCGGTTTCGATGGCGGCAAACGAGCCGAGCGGGCCGTCAAAGTTGCCGCCATCGGTGACCGAGTCGATGTGCGAGCCGATGAGGATGGGCTTTAGCGAAGTGCTACTGCCTTCGAGTCGACCGAAAATGTTGCCAGCCGTGTCGATGCGCGGCGTGAGTCCGGCTTGCCGAAACAGATCGAGTGTGAAAGCGCGCCCGGCGAGATCAGCCTGCGAATAGGCCACGCGATTAATGCCGGTGGGCGTGCGACCGATAGCGTCAAATGAGGCGAGCCAGCTATTCAGACGCGCGCCGTCAACGTGCAACGGCGCACGGATTGGCATACGCATATTTGCGATACCACCAACAAACGGCACGGTGGCCAGTGCCGCGGACTGCTGCAGGAATGTTCGACGCTTCATTGTACAATCATGCGGGTTGTTCCACGTCCACCGCAAGCTCGGTCCATCCACCGTGCCGCTCTCGGATTTCATCTTTCGCCGCCCGGTACTCGCCAATAACGGTTGGCCACCGAGGTCGTTCTCTGCACGACGGCAGTACCGCAAGCGCGGGCACGATGTGCGGCCCCTGTAGCGTTGCCGCGAGCTTGATCTCGCGTGTTGGGCGCTCGGCGCGACGGCGGTCGGTCACGTTGAATGATCGAGCACCCTGACGACCGAAATGCAAGCGGTGACCGGGTGGGTACGTAGTCGATGCACGGCCACGTAACCCCGGTGCGCTTACGTCAGACTTTAATTTCCCAGCGCCGTCATCGAACGCATAACAGGGTAGTACGGTGCTCCCGGCGTTGCACCCAGGATGGGATCGAGAATGTTCCACCACATGAAGCCGTCGTCCGAGCGTGGATCAAGCAAAATGAACGCGAGACGCGCCAATGGCTGATTCATCTGAATGATCATCGAGCCCGCCGGTAACGTTTGTTGCGCGGCTTCCCATGCACCCGTGATGGTGCGCGCTTTATGCGTGCCCTGATACTCGCGGTCGGCCAGCGTGTTCGTCGCGATCTTGTAACGCTCGCCGGTGAACGCGATGTCGTTGGTGGTGAGTGTGTACGTGATGCCGTGCGCGTCGAGTCGATCCGCGACACTGGCGAGCATGCGTTGTGTCGGTGTGCCACCGCCACCACCAAAACCGCCACCACCACGTCCCCCAGCGGGTGTTGATGTCGCTGCTGACGTTGGTACAGCAGCGACCATCGGCAGCACCCATACACGCGGTGCAAGACTCGTTTCCGTGGGCTCGGTGGTGCCATAAAACGGGAGCATCTCGGTGGTCACGGGGCCATCGGTTTTCAAACGAAACGGACGATCCGCCACGTAGGGATTGCGTATCGATGCGGTAGGCGCGAACACGATCTGCTTGAGGTCGGGCGCCTTCACAAGTTCCTGTCGAACGGCAAGTTGCTGACCAATGATGGATTCGGTGTTCGCCGTGGCAACGACGCTTTGCACTTTTGCGCTATTCTTTGCGACGAAGCCGAGTGTTTCTTCAAGAAACCAGTACGACTCGAAAATACGCGTCTTGAACGACGCGTACGAATACGTCTCAGAGAGCAGGCCGAGAATATTGCGCACGCCAAACAGCGTGGACGTGTACCGTGGTCGCGCGAGATCGGCATCAGAACGCCACGCACGATCGGCACCGGCGCCCTGTACGCCGCCGTAGTAAAACCAGTCCGACCCATGTTTGGTTTTAATAGTTTTGGTAATTTCGGGAAGCAGCACATCGCGCAACAAACTCATCTCGCCTTTTGAGTTATTGGGATTGAGCGAGGTTTCGTACGTCATGTTGAAGCCACTATTGGAACTGCCGTCGGTGGTATGCAGATCCATCGCGACGTGCGGTTGGTAGCGTGTCAGCAGCGACGCGAGCGAACGCGCTTCGGCTGTTTCGAGTTTGGTGCCGTCGCGATTGAGATCAAAGCCTTGTGCGTTTTCGCGCGTACCCATGCCGCCAACCGGCCCGGCCTGACTGCCGCGATTCGTCACGTTCACGCGTTCATTGCCATCGGCGTTGTAGATCGGGTTGATCAGCAGCACGGTGGTCTTGAGCCATTCGTTACGCTCACCCTTCGCAATAGAGCGCAGCAACCACAGCAGCGCTTCTTTTCCTTCCACTTCGCCCGCGTGAATGTTGCCCTGGATGTAGACGCGAGTTTTTTTCGTCGCGAGCACTTGCTCTGCCGATGCGCCGGGCGCGCCGATCACGGCCAGCGGCATTGGCCGACCTTCAAACGTGTAGCCATACGTCGTGAGATGAATTTGCGGCGATGTGGCGGCCATCAACTTCATGTATGCGATAACGTCGTCGTAGCGACTCGTTTCTACGTAGTCGGTGCGCTCCGGACGCGTGAGTGGCCACTTCTGGTTTGCACCGCTCCCTGATTTCGCTGGTTGTGCGACGAGGGTGCTGCTTGCCATAAGCAGGAAGGACAACGAGACCGTGACGTACGAAAACACCAAACGCAAAACGCGAAACGAATTCATCGGGTAACTCGAAAAAGGGTCGGCGACAGATGTACTTCGTTGTGATCCTGAATGGTGCGGAGTTCGTGCAATGCTGGCGTGAGACCGCCGCGCGCGCGAATGATGACGGCAATGCTGGTGCGGCCTTTCGTGAGCGCAAACGGCACCACGATGTCGACCACCGTGGGTATCGTCGTTTGTGCAGTGACAGTGCGTGTGGCGATCAGACTATCTTCAACGATGACGTCGAAACGACGTGGCGCATGCGTGTCGTCCAATGTCGTGACGAATGTCAAAGCGACGGTGACGTCAGTGTCGTCGAACGTGGCGAGTGCATATCGCATCCATCCGCGTGCTTGTCGAAACGATTGGTCCCCAGCGACACCCGCGATAACGTCGTTGCCAACATACCCGTGCATCGCCTCGCTGCGCGCGTTGCCTGCCTCGGCCACGTCGACGACACGGCGATCGAACGCACGCGGCGACGTGATCAGCACGCACGCAGCCAGCACAACACAGTGGGGGAAGATCATCGTTACCAGAATACGAGGCTGGACGGCAATCGGCCAGCAAGCCACGTTGCATACTATGTATCTCACACAATCCTGCTCGAACCGTACAGACAATGCGATTTTTTTTACGGTCTTCGTGAAGGCGGAGTATCGGCCGGCGTCCATGCGATGAAAATGCTCGTTTACGTCTTGGGCGCGGCCGGAGCGCTTCTACTCGGCGCGAACCTCTGGGACGTGCTGCAAGGTCTCATGTATGACACGGCCCCGCGACACACGCTGATACTGCGCGGTCTCGCTCTGTGTGTAGCCGGTGGTCTCCTATTCTGGGCAGTGCACTCTGGCGCCAAGGTGTCAAACGAGGTGTGGCAGGAACGACTTGCTACAACGCTTGGGTTTACCCGCATGCATCGTTGGTGGCTCATTGGCGCTGCTGCAGCGTCAATAATTGGCCTTCTGACGATCGGCGCGCCCGGCATGGGACTGTACGCGGTGCTGGATTTCATTGTCAATACGCTCGTTGCGAGACGCGCCAGCTGGGCCGTTCAGCACGGCGACACGGTCTGGCCTACCGCGATTGCGTACTCGCTCCTTGCACCGTGGATTGCGTTCGCCAGCTATCTCGTGACGCAGCGACTCTGGACCCTGGTGCGTCCGCTCTTGGTCGCAACGGCAACAACCACTGCAACATTTTTCGTAATGCTGGTCGTTCATATCGTGTATCGGTTTGCCAATCGTTAGCTTGTAAAGCCCGTCTCATTGACATCAGCCACGGATCTGAGCATTCCACCAGCACGACTGCAGCAATCACTCGGCATCAACGCAATACTGATCGAACGAGTGTTGGCGTGACCACGGTACACGACGAACTCCCTCGCGCACTAACGCGGCTGTTTCCCCTCGCGATTCGTGACCGGGGCGAGCAGTATCTTGCCCGTCGCGCGGTGCGCGTGGTGCATAGTACGACAACATCTGTTCAGGCTGTCGTGCAGGGTTCGATCGAGTATGTGGTAGAGCTCGATGCCATTGCAGACAAGATCTCCGTGTCGTGCACATGTCCGTATGCAGCCGATGGTCATTCGTGCAAGCATATGTGGGCGGTGCTTCGAGAGACGCAGCGCAGCGGTACGTTCGGCCCACTTCTCACTAGTGCCGGCGCTCAATTCATCGGATCAGTCGGACCACAGCGGCATGCTGATCGGCCATCGCCGGTGCCAGATCAGGCGTGGAAACGCGCGTTTGATACCGCGCAGCGCGCCATGCAGACCTCGGAGCCGTATCCGCAGGCCGACCAACAGGCAACGTGGCCAGACGATCATCGCCTCGTTTACATCGCCAATCTGGACGCATCGGGGCAATCAACCGGGCTGGTGATTGATATCGGGTCGGAGCAGCGTGCGAGTGATGGCAGTTGGGGCGCAGCACAACGTTTGTCGATTGGCTCGGCGGCCTGGCTCGCAGCGCCGGACATACACGACAAGCAAATTGCCGAAATGCTCCTTGGTGCCGACCCAGTGAGTCCGCTTGATCACGCGCGAACGTCGGGATTCGTGATTGGTGTGCGTGCGTTCCCCACAACACTGCATGCGATTTGCGAAACGGGCCGATGCCGCGTGCGCAGCGTGAGTCGGGCAGATATAGACGGCAGCACACTGGGCATCGATGACGGCGCCGCGTGGCGATTCCGTTTGCGCGTGCTGCGCGATAGTCATGGCGCGCACACGTTGGCCGGTGTGCTTGTACGTGATGACGAAGAGATGGCGCTCGCCGAACCATCGCTTGTGCACTCCGCAGGATTTCTTGTCGCCCGCGGCGTTATCGCGCAGTTCGACCATGTTGGGGCCTTTCCATTGGCGACCGAGCTTCGACACACGCCATCGATGCCACTCGATGTCGAGCTCTCGGAACTTCTGGAGCGACTGCACGCACTGCCGCGCATGCCCGATCTGGATTTACCGGAAGGGTCGTTGATCGGTGAATCGAATATCGAGCCTGTGCCATCGGTGACGTTCGGCATTGACGTTGCGAGTTGGCGGCAGCGCAATGTGATGTCACTTGCGCTCGAGTTTTGTTACGGAACAACACGCATTCGCGCGCAATCGACCGCACCAACATTATTTGATCGACAGGCGCGCATGCTGCACCATCGGCATCGCGACGCCGAAGATCGCGCGCGTTCCCGACTGCTTGCGCTCGGCGCGAAGGGTTCGTGGAATGTGATGCGGCGTGAGTACGACCTCTTCATTGCGCGCGACAAACTGTCGGTGCTCATCGCTACATTGGCGCAAGAAGGTTGGGAGACGCGCGC
>JAYTTR010000320.1:0-6388 GCA_043744935.1 Gemmatimonadaceae bacterium | reverse complement strand
GAATTGGCGCGAGCTGCTCGCTCATGACCGGACGTTAGCCGCGCCCACCGCTCGCGGGCACCCTGCTAGCTTCACAAGATGGAGCGCGCGACTCTTTTTACACTGCCGAACCTCGTGTCGACGTCGCGCGTGGCGCTGGCGTTTGGCTTTCTGGCGTTCGATGGCGTGCCCACGCGTCTCGCGCTTATCGGTGTCGCCTCGCTGACCGATTTCCTGGACGGTTGGCTTGCGCGGCGCACGCAGTCGATATCTCGCGTCGGCGCGTTGATCGATCCGATCGCCGACCGATTTTTCGTGCTGGGCGTGGTAGTGGCCTATGTCATTGGCGGACAATTGTCGTGGTGGCAGGCGATCGCGATTCTCTTCCGGGACGTGATGTCGATTATCGGATGGTTCGTGGCGCGCAACGTGAGCTGGCTGCGTCCTATCACGTTCAAGGCGCGTCTGATCGGCAAATTGGTCACGGGCGCGCAATTACTCACGTTTCTCGCCGTGCTCCTCGTACCATCATCGGTGAATGCCATGGTCCTTATTGTCGCCGTATTGGGTGCTGCCGCGACGGCAGACTATACCCTGATGCTGTGGCGCGAACGCGTGCGCGATCCGGATTCGATTCGCTAAGAACAACACATTGTGGCCCGCAAAACCGCTCCTGCACGCAACGAACGCCCCCGCAGAGGCGAAGGCGTTCGGAAAACATCAGCGTTCATGCACGTCCATCACTAGCAACGATCAACCACTCACACCGCAGCGGCTTCGGCCTGTTGCGCTTGCTTTTTCGTCGGCTGAGCGAAGCGCTCGCCAAGCGTGCGGAGTTCCGTGAGCTCGGTCGGCTTGAGCTCTGAATAGCGACCGGCGAGGTACTGCAACGTGTTATCGAACCACTCTTTCTGGTCATCCGGGTGGCACCCGATGACACCGCATTGCATGATCTGCTGAAACAGCTCGTCACGTGCCTCTTGATAGGGAGAGGCGACCGTGGCGTCACGACGCGGACGAAGCTTGGGCTTGACCATTTCCTCTGGGTGATACGTCGATGTTCAACTCCGTTGCCGGAACCTCCGGACAACCTGTAGAAATTAGCCCATGAGACGGCTTTTTTCTAGTCCTCGCACGCATAAGTACGACGCAGAAGTCATGGGTTTCGCTGGGTGACTTCCTGCGTAGTAAATGGGGTCGCGATAGGTTTGCGTTCCAACCACGCGAGCAGCGCAGAAGTGAGGGCTATCGGTTGGTCTTCGGCGATCAGACGGCCCGCATGCGCAATCGTCGCTGCGGTGCTCACGGTGCCGACCAGGCGCGCGTTTAGCCGCGGAGGACCCGACGCATTATTGGATTGATCGCCCTCGCCGTGCACCAGTAAAACAGGAGCCTGTACCTGGGCGAGCAGACTGAGTTCTGCGTCCGAGAGCTCAATCGCGCTCGCCAACCAGAGCAGGTGCGAGACCCCGTCTCGCCCGACAAACGGCGCCAGATATCGCCCAACGAGACGATCCGGCATGCGATGGAGCTCGGAGACCGCGGCATGCAAAAATGGCTCGAGCAGGGGCAGGGCGCCGAACAACGCGTTCGAGCGCAGTGCAGCGCGTGCCGAGGCCCGTTGGAGGGCGCGGATATCCGGACCCGGCAAGTCGTCGACGTCTGGCGGACTTACCAACGCTACCTGGCGCACGCGGGATGGTCGCTGAGCCGCGAGCAGGAGTGCAACCACGCCGCCCACATCTTGGCCAATTATCGTTGCGGCGGGTAATCGCAGCGCCGAGAGCACACGTGCGACGTATTCTGCTTGCACCGCCATGCCATACGACGCGATTGCGGGGCGCTCAGACTCACCGGAGCCGAGGAGATCGACGGCGACCGCGGTGTAGCCAGCATCGGCAAGGCGAGGGGCGATAGCGCGCCAGAGGAACGCGCTTGTGCCAAATCCGTGCAGCAAAACGACAGGCGGCCCGCCGAGGCCTGTGCGTTCGACGTGTAGAAAACCGACGCCAACCGGAATGCGAAGATGTTCGGTGTACACAAATCGGGAATGTTGTGGTCAAAGCGCGTGGCGCAGGATAGCGCGTTGGACGGTGTGACGCGTACCTTACCGCCGCTGGAGCCCGCACCGGTCGGCCGCTCAAACTCATTGGCGACGTGCGCGGCGAACTGTTTCACTACGACCGGCTCGTTGCCGGACGACGACGAGGTTATCGAGTGGAAAAAGCGACCCCCACCAAATCGCGCACACCGTTTTATGGTGTGCTCTTGCTCCTCGCTCTCGCGGGCGCGGGCGGCATCTGGTACTCCATCAACGGTACGAAGCAAAAACCGATCGAGCTCGCCAAAGGCACGCCGTTGCCGAAGGCAGAGGGCTATCTGCGCGGTGATCCAAACGCGCCGGTCACGATCATCGAATTTGCAGATTTCGAATGCCCAGGTTGCGGACAGTTCGCCAACGTGACCGAGCCCGATGTTCGTGCGCGCATCATCGATGCCGGGCTGGCCAACATTCGGTATTACGATTATCCGCTGCCGATGCATGCCAACACCATGGCCGCTTCGCTCGCGGCCTCGTGTGCGGCAGATCAGGGCAAGTTCTGGGAAATGCACGACGCTATTTTTGCAGGTCAGTATGACTGGAATACGCAGTCAACCAGCAATCCGCGGAAAATATTTGATCAGTACGCGGCGAAACTCGCGTTGAACATGCCCACATACAATCAGTGCTACGACTCGCAAAAAAACTTGCCGCGCATCGAGTCACATCGAAACGCGGGGAATGAACGTGGTGTAAGCTCGACACCAACGTTTCTGATCGGCAACAAACTGTATCCGGTAGTGATGGGCTACGATCAGATGAAGGCGATCGTCGACTCGCTGCGTGCTACCGCACCAACGAAACCTGCTGTATCAACCGATAGCGCGAAGAAAAAGTAATCCGGTAGTTTTGTCTCTGTTACGCTCGACGACGTCGCTCAGCGGCGTCGTCGAGTCGCATCCGGGGCATGCTCAAGACGTCCGCATCAACATCGGGCTCGCTCACCGTTGGCACTAGCGCGTCGCCGAGCGCCACGAGCGCGCGCGTGGCGATGACGCTGGCCAGCGGCTCGGGAATGCTCATTTCCCGCACATAGATGTCGAGCGCGCGTTCGTACCGCACTTCCGGCGCCAACGTGTCAACAAAATGCAACGCATTCTCTACGTGTGTGCGCACAATGGCCTCCTCGGCACGTGCTTGCGCCAAACGCAGGCGTTGCTCAGCCTCCGTCGAGAGTTTGCGGGGAAACAGGGTTTCCGGAAAAAGTTTGCCGAGTAATGACATATGCGGAGTATAGGCGAAGATTCGAACTGCCACGTTTCATCTGTGGCAAGCTCCATGCCGTGACCGGCGTCACTCTTGCGCCTCGTATTGCTCCTTCAACCCTTCGACCACGCTCGGATCCGCCAACGTCGTCATATCGCCAAGCGCGCGTCCCTCGGCGATGTCGCGCAATAACCGGCGCATAATTTTGCCCGACCGAGTTTTCGGCAGATCTGCACTGAAGAGAATGTCATCTGGTCGGGCGAGTGCGCCGATTTTCATCGCGACGTGCTCGCGCAATTCGTCACGCAAACTCGAACTTGGTGTGAAACCATTGCGCAACGTCACAAAGGCCGCGATGGCCTGACCTTTGATGTCGTGCGTTTTTCCAACAACGGCGGCTTCGGCAACCGACGGATGGTCGACGAGGGCGCTCTCCACTTCCATCGTGCCGATGCGGTGGCCCGCGACGTTCAGGACATCGTCGACCCGACCGAGAATCCACAAGTAGCCATCGTCATCACGCTTCGCTCCGTCGCCAGCAAAATACAGATCCGGGCGTCCCGGCCATTTCGAAAAATAGGTGTCAACGTAGCGTTGATCGTCGCCCCAGATCGTGCGCAACATGGATGGCCATGGGTGCGTGAGCGCGAGCAAACCACCACCCACGCCAATCTCCGCACCATGGCTATCGAGCAACGCCACGCGAACGCCAGGAAATGGCGTTGTTGCAGACCCCGGTTTTGTTGATGTCACTCCCGGTAGCGGCGTAATCATGATCGCGCCGGTTTCTGTTTGCCACCACGTATCAACAATGGGGCAGCGTTGCTTGCCCACCGTTTCGTGATACCACATCCATGCTTCAGGATTGATGGGCTCACCGACCGAACCGAGTAACCGCAATTGTGAAAGATCATGCTTCTCGACGAAACTCGCGCCCCATTTCATGAAAGCGCGAATCGCGGTTGGCGCGGTATAAAAAATTGTCACGCCGTACCGTTCGCAGATGTCCCACAGCCGATCTTTTTCCGGCCAGTCGGGTGCGCCCTCGTACACAATGCACGTCGCGCCATTGGCGAGTGGTCCGTACACGAGATACGAATGGCCGGTAATCCACCCGATATCTGCCGTGCACCAGTACACATCTTCCTCTTTTAAATCGAAGACATACTTGGTCGTTGCACTGACACCGGTCATATAGCCGCCCGTGGTGTGGACGACACCTTTCGGTTTTCCGGTTGTTCCCGACGTGTAGAGAATAAAGAGGTTGTCGTCTGCGCTCATGGGCTCCGGCGCGCATTCGCGTGGCACGTCACGTTTGAGGCGATGCCACCAATGATCACGACCCTCCTGCATCTCCGCCGCCATCTCATCGCCCACACCACTGCGACGTCGCATCACGACCAACACGTGCTGAATTGTCGGGCAGTCGATTACCGCCTTGTCCGCGTTGCGCTTGAGCGGCACAATTTGTCCGCGACGATAGCCGCCATCTGCCGTGATCAGCACCTTGCACCCGCAATCGTTGATCCGATCACGCAAGGACTCGGGCGAGAAGCCACCAAAGACCACCGTGTGCACCGCGCCGATGCGTGCACAGGCAAGCATCGCAAACACGGCTTCGGGAATCATCGGCAAGTAGATCGCGACCCGATCGCCCTTCACGACACCAAGCTTTTTGAGCATGTTCGCCGCGAGATTTACTTCGCGATACACATCCCAATACGTGTAGGTGCGACGATCGCCGGGCTCGCCTTCCCAAATGATGGCGGCCTTGTTGCGCCGCGGTCCGTGAATATGTCGGTCGACACAATTGACGCTGGCATTCAGCTCACCGCCAGCAAACCATGTGGCATGCGGTGGCGTCCATTGCAAGGCCGTGTCCCAGGGCTTTGACCACGTCAATTCGCTCGCTTCGCGCGCCCAGAAATCGACCGGGTCAATGGCCGCAGCATCCTGTAGTTGGGTGTCTTGCACGCGAGCCGCGGCGCGGAAAGCGGCCGACGGTGGGAACAACCGGTCTTCCTGCAGCAGTACGTCGATATCGCTCATCGTCGGGATTGGGTGGGGTCGATGCGAAGGGTGCGCTGCGAACGCATCGCGTGCAACCGGTCATCCAAGTAAGCTTGTGCGATGCTCGCGAGCGACTCCACATCCGCAGCAAACCCTGCGACCACAACGGCGAGAGCACCCGCGGGCGTCGTAGCGGTTCCGGCTGCGTTATTGGCAAGCGGCTTGGTGCGTCGGTTCGGACTACGCCGCGCGGTTGACAGTGTGTCCTTGTCACTCGGCGCCGGCGAATGCTTGGCATTGTTCGGTCCAAATGGCGCCGGAAAGACGACGCTGTTGCGCTTGTTGGGCGGCCTGCTCAAGCCCAGCGAAGGATCGGCCACGCTGCATGGACATGCATTGCCGGGTAATGCGTCGACGCGACGAATGATTGGACTCATCTCCCATCACGCGATGCTGTATGCGCCGCTCACCGTTCGCGAAAATGTACGCTTCGCGGCCGAGTGTCAGGGCCTGCGTGACGCGGCCGCGGCGACGGTGGATGCGCTGACTCGACTGCGCGTGCTCGATCGCGCCGACACGCCAGTGCGTTTGCTCAGTCGCGGTTTGCAGCAGCGCGTGTCCATTGCTCGTGCACTCGTGCATCGACCACGGTTGTTGCTGTTGGACGAGCCATACACTGGGCTCGACGAACTTGGCGCGCGGGCCCTGACACAAGCGCTTCACGAACTGAAGTCCGACGGCGCGACGCTCGTACTCGTGACGCATCATCTGGGTGAGGGGTTGGCGTTGGCGACTGATGCGGCGATCATGATGCACGGAAAATTCGTCGCGACCGACCGCGCGCCGCTGAGTGGGTTTCACGTGGGCCACTACGCAGACCGATATCGCGATCTCGTATCGCAGAGCGTGGAATGAGCGCGGTTGGCGACGTCACACCGATGTACAACGCGCCCAGTTTTTTCGCGGACGCGTGGCGGCTCGCACGAAAAGACTTGCTCATCGAATTTCGCACGCGCAGCGCCTATCTGTCGGCGACGGTGTTTGCGTTGCTCTCCGTGGTCATTTTCCGTTTTTCGTGGGACCAAACAGCCG
>JAYTTR010000319.1:0-1669 GCA_043744935.1 Gemmatimonadaceae bacterium | reverse complement strand
AACGCCATTTTGTTCGTCCTGATGGGCGTTGAAGTAGTCGTCATTCAATTCTCGGGCGCGTCGCTGGTAGCGGGTGTGTTGGCCATCCCCCTCGTATTGCTTGCCCGCGTTTCGGCGAGTGGAGTGCCGCTCGCTATCCTGGCAGAAGCGCGACGGTCGCATCCGGGCGCGCTCCCCATTCTCACATGGGCTGGGCTTCGCGGCGGCATCAGTGTAGCGCTGGCGTTGTCCTTGCCCGCGGGCGACTATCGCGCGACGCTCATCACGATGACGTACGTGGTGGTGTGCTTCTCCATTCTCGTACAGGGGATCAGCGTCGGTGCCGTCGTGAAACGCGTCCTGTCGCGTACGGCATTACCGCCTGCACCTTCCACACCGGCCGCGTTCGCGCCATAGTTTCGGTCTATGTCCACTCCGTTTCGCACGACGCTTTGGCGCGTGCTCTTTATCCAAACCATCGCCCTCGCGCTGCTGTGGCTTTTGCAGTCTCGCTACACGAGCTGACGCACGATGCATTGGATCAACTGGGCAGTCGTCGTGACCTATCTCCTCGTGGTGGTGGTCGATGGTTTGCGACGCACGCGCGGCACCAAAAATATCGAAGGATATTTTCTCGCGAATAGAAGTTTGCCGTGGTGGGCGGTTGGACTGTCCGTCATGGCAACCCAGCTTTCCGCCGTTACGCTGATTGGCACTACCGGCCAAGGTGCGACGGATGGACTGCGCTTCGTCCAATTCTACTTTGGGCTTCCGATCGCGATGGTGATACTCGGCGTCACGCTCGTACCCTTTTTGCACGGTGCGAAAGTGTACACGGCGTACGAGTATCTCGAACGACGCTTTGACGCCAAGACACGCTCGCTCACCAGTTTTCTCTTTCTGCTGTCGCGCGGTATGTCCTGCGGTACGATCATCGCTGCACCGGCGGTGGTGTTCTCCGCAATCTTCGGTTGGAATCTTGTGTGGTCGGTCGCGCTGTTTGGTGTACCGACCGTGATATACACGGTGCTCGGCGGCGTGCAGGCCGTTGCATGGGCTGACGTGAAGCAGATGTTCGTTGTCGTCACCGCACTCACCATGATGGTGGTCGTTCTCATCGTTCAGATGCCGATCCCTATCGATGATGCGATGCGCATTGCTGGCGCAACCGGGCGCTTACAGGTATTTGATTTCACATTCGACCTCACAAAGACTTACACATTTTGGTCGGGCATTATTGGCGGAACGTTTCTCATGCTATCGTATTTCGGCACCGATCAAAGTCAGGTGCAACGCTACCTCGCCGCGAAGTCGGTGCCAGAGGCACGGAGCTCGTTGCTGATCAGCGCGTACTGGAAAATTCCACTGCAAGCGTTGGTGCTGCTGGTGGGCGTTTTGGTATTTTTGTTCTTCCTGTTTGAGCCGGCACCGATGCTGTACAATCCGTCGCACGAGCGGCAGGTACGTGCCGCCGAGCCAACGACGTACGACGCACTAGAATCGCGATATGCCGCAGCCATCGCCGCGCGACAACTGGCGGCGCGCGCCGCATCAACGGCACAGCGAACGGGCGATGCGACGGCCGAAGCAAGCACGCTGGCCGTGTTTCGCGCGACCGATGCAACGGTGGGAACCGTACGTAAAGAAGCGCTGGCAGTAGCCGAGCGGGTGACCGGGCAATCGTCACGCG
>JAYTTR010000318.1:0-6400 GCA_043744935.1 Gemmatimonadaceae bacterium | reverse complement strand
TCGAGATCGATCGCACGTTGGCCGATGTGCTGGGTGACCCGTTAATACACATGGTGCGCAATGCCGTAGACCACGGCGTGGAAGGCCCCGACGAACGTGTCCGTGCGGGCAAGGCGCGCGAAGGCGTTGTGCGATTGTCGGCGTACCACGCGTCGGGCAACGTGATTGTCGAGTTAGTCGACGATGGCCGTGGATTGCACCGCGAGAAGCTTGTGCGGAAAGCCATCGAAAAAGGACTCATTGAGTCGGACAAAGGCATGTCGGACAGCGACATTTATGCGTTGATTTTTGCGCCTGGATTTTCGACGGCGGAGACGCTGACCGATCTGTCTGGTCGTGGGGTGGGAATGGATGTCGTCAAACGCAATCTCGAATCGATCCGTGGTCGGGTGGACATTCGTTCGTCGCCTGGCCAAGGGACCACATTTTCAATTCATCTGCCACTCACCCTCGCCGTCACGGATGGGATGTTGGTTCGCGTCGGTGCTGAACGTTTTGTTATTCCACTGACGAACATCCACATGAGCTTCCGTCCCGACCAATCCATGCTCTCCACTGTGGCGGGCAAGGGCGAAGTGGTGCTCCTACGCGGCGCGTTGATGCCAATTGTCCGATTGCATCGTCTCTTTGATGTCGCCGACGCGATCGAGAGCCCGGTTGACGGCTTGCTGATGATTGTGGGCGATGGCGAACGGCGATCGGCGCTATTGGTTGACGAACTTCTCGGTCAACACCAGGTGGTCGCGAAGACACTCGGCACCGCGTTGGGCAAAGTGCCCGGCGTTAGTGGTGGAGCAATTCTTGGTGATGGGCGCGTCGGTCTGATTCTCGACGTGAACGAGACCATCGCGCTCGAGCGAAGCAGTGAGATTGCACCGGTACGGCGCGATCGGAATCACCACCGCGACGCCGCGGCATAAGCAACACACGCGTTGGACCTCTTCCCCACTGAGTCAGTTATGCGTACGCAGCAGGATGGACCGGAACGCAGCACGCGCATTGGCAAATATCTCACGTTCTATCTTGGGAGTGAGGAGTACGGGCTGGAGATCCTGAAGGTGAGTGAAATCATCGGCATGCTGCCCATCACGCGCGTACCGCGTATGCCCGATTTTGTGCGCGGCGTCATCAATCTGCGCGGCAAAGTTATTCCTATCACCGACCTGCGCGCGAAATTTGGGATGTCGGTGGACGGTGTCACGGACGGATGCATCATTGTAGTGCAAATGCAGGGCGTGCAAACAGGCGTGGTCGTGGATCGCGTGAACGAAGTGGTGTCTATTACCGAAAACGAGGTGGAAGACGCGCCAAGCTTCGGTGCCGGAATTCGTACGGAGTTTCTGCTCGGTATCGGCAAGGCGGGTGGTCGCGTCCGGTTGCTGCTCGACATCGATCGTGTGCTGGCGACGAGTGAACTCGACATGCTCGAGGCAGTACCGTCGCACGCGTCCTGAGCGCAACGTTGCGATGACATCGATAACACGGCCACAGGCCGCCGCCGTCGTATTCGCCGATTGCGATTTGACTGCCGCGCAATTTGCGCGCATTACGCGCTGGCTGTACGAGCACGCCGGAATTCGGATGCGCGAAGGAAAGGAAGGACTTGTGCGGGCGAGACTTACGCGACGACTACGCGCTCTGGGCCTCACGGATTTCGACACGTATTTGCAGCGTGTGGAATCAGAGCCAGATCGTCGCGAATTCTCGGAAATGATTGACGTACTCACCACCAATAAAACCAGTTTTCTCCGCGAGGCGGCGCACTTCGACTACCTGCGCGCGCACGTGCTGCCACGTTTGACGGGATCGGTGCGCATGTGGAGCGCCGGGTGTGCAACGGGGGAGGAAGCGTACACGTTGGCCATGCTACTGAACGAGGCCTATCCATACATCGCGACGCGTGACGTCCGCGTGCTCGCGACGGATATCAGCCATCGCGTGCTCAAGTTGGCAAAGGCGGCGGAATACGCCGCCGACTGCATGACCGACATACCGGATCCGTGGGTGCAGCGCTACTGGTCGCAACGCGAAGATGCGCAGGGTCACCTTAGATATGAGGCAATGCCAACGCTCCGTCGCCTCGTGAATTTTGCGAAGCTCAACTTGATGGAGACGTGGCCAATGCAAGGACCATTCGATGCAATTTTTTGCCGCAACGTGATGATCTATTTTGACAAAGGGACGCAGCAGCGGTTAGTCGAGCGGTTTTGGGGCATGTTGCGTCCCGGGGGTCACTTGTTTGTTGGTCATAGCGAAAGTTTGACCGGGCTCGGACACCGATTTCGGTACGTGCAACCTGCGGTCTACGTGAAGTAGCATGCCGGCGTTCGTGCAGTGCGTCGATCGCGTCATTGGTATCGCCGACTACAAAGTTTCGGCGACCGTTGGTGAACGTTTGATTACCTACGCGCTCGGCAGTTGCCTCGGCATCGCGGTGTACGATCCACTCGCGCAGGTCGCCGGCTTGTTGCACGTTATGCTGCCGTCTGGCGTGATTGACCATGCGCAAATGCGCGCGCGTCCCGCCAAGTTCGTTGACAGCGGGGTGCCGATGCTGTTCAAAGCCTGCTACGCGCTGGGTGCGCAGAAGTCGCGCATGCGCATTGTTGTTGCGGGCGGTGCTCGCGCGGGTGCATCAATGCACGTGGATCACTTGCACATTGGTGTACTTAATGTGCGTGCGCTCGACACGCTCTTGCTCCGGAACGGCCTCAGGGCTGAGGCGCGTGATCTTGGTGGTGCACGAATCTCACGGACACTGTGCATTGATGTGACGAGCGGTGACGTGACGGTACGCGTGAACAGTGTGGAGCGGCGTCTTTAAAATGGCGGCCGTACGTGTGTTGATTGTTGATGATTCTGCACTCGTGCGACGCATTCTGTCCGAAGCGCTTTCAAAACACGCCGACATTGAGGTGGTTGGAACGGCGACCGATCCGTACGACGCACGCGAGCGCATCGTCGAATTACGCCCCGATGTTATTACGCTCGATATTGAGATGCCGCGGATGGACGGGCTGTCGTTTCTCTCCAAGTTGATGGAGCACTTTCCGCTTCCTGTCGTGGTCGTGAGTTCGTTGACGCCGCACAACAGTGACACCGCGATGCGCGCACTTGCGCTCGGTGCCGTCGACGTGATCGCGAAGCCCGGATCATCACTCGCGGCGAGTGACATCGGCGACGCGCTGGCCCGCGCAGTGCGCGCGGCTTCGTTCGCGCGCGTTACGCGACGCATCGAGTCGACAAGTGTCGTGGCACTGGCGCCCCGCAGCGCCATGGCCGGAATTGTCGGTACAAATAGAATCATCGCACTCGGCGCATCGACCGGCGGAACGCAGGCACTCGAGCATGTCTTACGACAGTTTCCCGCGGACGCTCCAGGCACGGTGATTGTACAGCACATGCCCGAACACTTTACGATGTCATTTGCGAAGCGGCTCGATAGCGTGTGTGCCATGCATGTGCAGGAGGCCCGCGACGGCGACTTCGTGATTCCAGGTCTTGCATTGATCGCGCCGG
Source organism: Gemmatimonadaceae bacterium (assembly GCA_043744935.1). Lineage (GTDB taxonomy): Bacteria > Gemmatimonadota > Gemmatimonadetes > Gemmatimonadales > Gemmatimonadaceae > Gemmatimonas. The sequence continues at coordinate 2,881 of JAYTTR010000318.1, read as the reverse complement.
GTGGCAAACATCTCATCGTGCAAGCCAGCGGTGCGCGGTGGGTGGTGCGAGTGAAAGATGGCCCGCGTGTCCATCACCAACGGCCGGCGGTGGATGTGCTATTTCAGAGCGTCGCGCGCAGCGCGGGACGCAATGCCGTGGCCGCACTCCTCACGGGTATGGGCGTGGACGGTGCGAAAGGCCTGTTGTCGATGCGCGACGCGGGTGCGTATACCGTCGCGCAGGACGAGGCGACATCGGTCGTGTATGGAATGCCGCGTGAAGCGGTCGCACTCAATGCGGCGGTAGACGTTTTGCCGCTTCCGGAGATTGCCGAAGCACTACTCAATGCCACGTTGCTCAACGCACGGTAACACCAGGGACACTCGCGTTACGCCGTTCACGCGATCGTATTCGATATGCCCACCAGCCGCCCGTGCATAGGCCGACGCGCTCGTGAGGCCAAAACCCGAACCGCGTTCGCCGCGCTTCGTGGTGACAAATGGATCTTCGGCGTTCGCCGATACTGCGGCATCAAATCCTGCGCCAAGATCGGCAACGGTAACCGCGTATGACAGTGTACTCGACTCGGAACTGCGAATCGCAACGGTAACGGTCACCGCCTCGTTTCTTGGCGATACCTCGCGTGCATTGCAGAGCAGGGCGGTGACTGTGTCGGTGAACCACACGGGATCAACGTTGATGCGCGCCCCAGTCGCTCCAACAAGCTGAACCGGCAACGCCTGTGGGTCGCGCTCGGACTGCACAAACGTCTGCACAGTATCCCGCGTCGCTTGATCCGCGTCGATCACCTGGGCACGCGCATTTGTTGCACGCGCGAAGTGCACCATGCGCTGCAAGTACACCACCATCGCGTCTGCGGCACGATGAATTTCTGACGCATCGGCATGGACGCTGCTGCCCGGCGGCAATTCCGCCTGCAGCAATTCACTGTACGTGCGCATAACGGTGGCAAAATTATTCAGGTCATGCGTCATCTTTCGCGCAAACAATCCAAGCGCCGCCTGCCGTTGCTGCGCGGCGCACTCAGTGCGCGCTGGATCGTCAAGGTGCAGGTTCGGCTCGGCGTTCGTGAGTTTGTCCATGATGCTTTGGAAGAAAGGGACAGGACGAACGGTTGACAACCACATAGGTGCAGGACGCAGGCATGGACAGATGCCGATTCTGACGTATCGTTGAAACAACTCTCCGCCACTTGAGGAATCGGATGCCCGTCACTCGTACTTGTTGTGCTCTGCTGTTAGCGCTCGCTATCGGTCCCGTTGCGGCTTCCGCGCAGCTGTTGCCGTCGACGACTGATCAAATCAATGCGGCGGTTCTTGCGCTGCCCAAAGACATGCGTGACGGTGCCGGCGTCATGGGATATCGCACCGCTGGCAAACTGGAAATGCTCCGTCCAGTCAAGAACGGCATGCTCTGTCTCGCCGATGACCCTTCCGACAAGCAGTTCCACGTCTCGTGCTACCACGACTCGATGGAGCCGTTTATGGCGCGCGGTCGCGCGCTCCGCGAGTCGGGCGTGAAAGGCGCGCAGGTCGATACGGTGCGCTTCGCGGAAGTGAAGTCTGGCAAACTCAAAATGCCCGTAACGCCAGCCTCGCTGTATCAACTGTTCGGACCCGAAGGCGACTACGACGCAGCAACTGGGACCGCGCCGAAATCGAAGCCATTGTTCGTCGTGTACATCCCGTTTGCGACCGAAGCGACAACCGGTTTATCAACCAAGCCGTCGGACTCGAAGCCGTGGCTGATGTTGCCGGGCACGCCAAAAGCGCACATCATGTTCAGCCTCACTATGTAGTGGGGCGACCGCCGGCGCGCATCTTACTGACGGCGCGCAGTGTCAATGTTGGCGTGCAGGCGCTGCGCGACGCAGACGAACGGCTCGCGGTGACAATCGACCGTGTTGGTCCGTGCACCATGCGTGTGAACAGCGATGGCACGCATTTCGATCATCTCGCGCGTGCCATCGTCTATCAGCAGCTTTCCGGCAGCGCAGCAGGCACGATCCACGGTCGATTTGTCGAACGCTGTGGCGATGGCGGATCGCCCACGCCCGAACATGTACTCGCGCACGACGACACAGTGCTCCGTGGCTGCGGACTATCGACCGCAAAAACTGCGGCCATTCGAGATCTCGCACGGCATGTTGTTGATCACCGTTTGCCGCTCGACATTGTCGAAACGCTGGATGATGAAGCGATCATTGAAGCGTTGGTGCAGGTGCGTGGGGTTGGACGCTGGACGGCGCAAATGTTTTTGATGTTTAGACTCGGACGACCAGACGTCTTGCCGGTGCTTGACCTCGGGGTACGGAAAGGCGCACAACGCATTTACCGCATGCGCGCACTCCCCGAGATTGATCGCCTTGAGAAAGTCGCCAGGAAATGGCGACCGTGGGCGTCGATCGCAAGCTGGTACTGCTGGCGCGTTCTCGATATGGAAAATGTCGGCGGATGGTAGACCGCCTTCTCATTGCGAACATTGGAGCCTCATGACGCGTTGATAATTGAGAACATGCAACCGTCACTCGCCTATGACTGCCCAAATTTTCAGTAAGACGCTTCACGTAGCGGTTCCCGTTGAAACGCTGTTCGCGTGGCACGAGCGACCGGGCGCGTTCGAGCGTCTCGCTCCGCCTTGGGATAAGCCGCGCGTGCTCGCGCACACCGGCGGCATTCGAGACGGCGCGAAGGTCACGCTGCAAGTGCATGCGGGCCCAATACCCACGACGTGGACGGTCGAGCACCGCGACTACATCGCCAATCGACAATTTCGTGACGTGATGACGAGCGGCCCGTTCGCGCAGTGGCAACATACGCATCGCTTTGCGCCGGACGGGATTGCCGCCAGCACGCTCGAAGATCACATCGAATATGCC
>JAYTTR010000317.1:0-6407 GCA_043744935.1 Gemmatimonadaceae bacterium | reverse complement strand
TACGGTCCGTACGGCGCATTTCAACCGCGGACACTATGGATTGTGGTGCTCGTGTTTTCGGGAATGAATTTCATTGGCTATCTCGCGCAACGGAGTATCGGTGAAACGCGCGGTTTGGTTCTCACTGGATTGCTCGGTGGTCTGGTGTCGTCAACGGCGGTCACGCTCAACTTCAGTCGGCGCAGTCGCGACGATGCCGCGTTCGCACAGCCGCTTGCACTCGGCGTCATTGCCGCGTGCACCATGCTGCTACCGCGCATCGCCGTGGTGAGCGCCGTGCTACGTCCAGCCGTTGCGATCGCCGCGCTACCGTTGCTGGTGGTGCCATTCGTTGTTGGGGTCGTGATAATTGCGGCTGCGTTGTGGCAAGCGCGTCACGTGCCGTCGAGCAACGTGCCTCCGTCCAGTGATGAAGCGAGCCCGCACACGTCCCTGCAGAATCCGCTCGCACTGGCATCCTCCCTCCAAATGGCACTGGCCTTTCAGGTCGTCCTCTTCGTGATTGCGTTCATGCAACAACGCATCGGCAACACAGGCGTGTTGATGTCAGCGACCCTCCTCGGCCTCACCGACATGGATGCCCTGACATTTTCCATGGCGCGTTTGGGCAACGATGCGCAGATGACGTTGGTAGCGGCGCAAGCGATTGGCATTGGCGTGCTGTCGAACACCGCGCTGAAGATTGGTGTGTCGATTGGCTTTGGTGCGAACGGATATCGGTGGCGCGCAGTTTTGGGCTTACTCGCGCTTGCGGCAGCCAGCGGCATCGGGCTGTGGCTCGTTTGGCCGTGACATCCGTCGTCGCGGTCGTCACGGCGGTTGGTCGCGGTGTTCGCGAATCGGTCGAAAGTATCGGAACCGGTACGCGCTTTGTGCGCGATGTTCTGCTCGCCGCACGCGACACCGACAGTTGGATGCCAGAGTTCACATTGCACGCCCGCACGTTAGGGGTTGGCTCACTGCCGATTGGTATCTTCATTGCGATTTTCACCGGCATCGTGCTCGCACTGCTCGCGAGCTATTCGGTGGGCGACGTCGTGCCACCGTATTTCGTTGGTACGTTGGTACAGAAAACCGTGACACTCGAACTTGCACCCGTGCTCACGGGACTTGCACTGGCCGGACGTGTAGGCGCAAATATCGCCGCCGAATTGGGCACGATGCGCGTCACGGAACAGATTGATGCACTGGAAACACTCACGTTTGACCCGATGAGTTATCTCGTCGTGCCACGCGTGTTGGCAGCGACATTGATGTTTCCGGTCGTGGTTGGCGTGGCGATGATGGTGGGCGTCACCTCTGGATGGTTGGCCGCCATCGGATTACTCGACGTCACCACACCACAGTTTCTCAAAGGCGTACGTATTTTTTTCGTGGACTTTGACGTGCGGTACGGGCTCGTGAAAGCGGCCAGCTTTGGTGCGGCTGTTGCATTGATTGGATGCCGTGCTGGGCTCACGACTAGTGGCGGCGCACAAGGTGTTGGCCGCAACGCGACGCGTGCCGTTGTCATCTCGGCGGTCATGATACTTGTGCTTGATGCATTTTGGGCAGTGGTCTGGCTCACGGGTCGTACACTTCGGTAGACGAGGCTTCACGCATGACGTCGGAACGACGCACGAATGACTTTTTAGTCGGCGCGAGTGTGCTCGTGGTGTCGCTCGTCCTCGTCATCGCGGTGCTGTGGTTGCGACAAGCCGACATCGGTGGGAAGACACGACACGTCGTGGTCCGCACGCGTGAAGTGGGCGGCGTGGCGCTGGGCAATCCGGTGGTGATTCGAGGCGTGCGCGCTGGACAAGTCGAAAGTATCACGCTGGGTGAGCGTGGCTGGGTGGTGCTCAAGATGGGCATTGATCGCGGTGTACCGTTGCCCGCCGATCCCGTCGTGCTATTGGTGGCCTCGAGCCTGTTTGGCGAATGGCAGGTCACCGTTACCGATGCGTCAGGTGTACCCGCAGATCGTGAACTGCGAGCGGCGTTGGTCGAAGCCCGCACCACCGGTGATACATTGGCGGGCGCGGTCTTGCCCGATATCGCTCAACTCACGTCCGTTGCCGGCCGCATTGCGGGCGACGTGGCGAAAGTATCTGATCGCGTGCAAGTCGCCTTTGATGACAAAGCGGCGAAAGAATTGCGCGAATCAATTCGGAATTTCGCGGCGCTGTCGGCCGAGTTGGCCAAAACCGTGCAGTTGCAGTCGCGCAACCTTGATCACATCAGTACGGACGTGCGACTCGGATTGACCACAGTGAATGCGGCAGCCGCGAACCTCAATCGTTTTTCGAGTCGTGTTGATTCGGCAACGAGTCGCGGCGAATTGCAAACCATTGTTACGAACTCGCAGAGCGCCGCGCGTGATCTTGTGCAGGCGACAGCCTCGTTGCGAAAGCTTGCCGATGATGTGAACGGCACGCAAGCACGTTTATCGGTCGCGGTATCTCGTGCTGACTCTGTGTTCGCAAAGGTCAATAGCGGGCAGGGGACGCTTGGGCGGATGGTGAATGATCCGCGCTTATATCAGAACAGTGATTCGTTGGTCATGGAGCTCCGTGCCTTGGTGGCGGATGTGAAGAAGAATCCGAAACGGTATATCAATGTGCGGGTGTTTTAAGACAGAGGGTCAACGCGGGAACGCACAACCGAGCAGCGAAAACACACGAATATTTCGAATGCTGGTTTGATTGATTTGGCACGTACCGTACGGCGGTACACCGTCGCCGATTTGGACCAGTTTCCGGACATCGGCAATCGCTACAAATTGCTGGACGGGATGCTGATCACGACGTCGTCACCGAGACTAGCTATTTCAAACTGCAGGTGCGCGAGGTGTGGCTCGTGGATCCGCTGTCGCATGTGATCACAGCGCCCACCGCACGCTGCGCGCAAAGCGATCCCACATTCGATGCCGCAACGTTCGCTTCTGCCAATCGACACACGTAATCTCCGTACTCATTTCCGCATCCGCTGCAAACGTCTTCGCAAGCACTTCACCATACATGCTATCCAAAATCAACAAATTGCATTCGGCATTCAACCACAATGAACGAAAGTCGAGATTGGACGAGCCAACCAGGCTCGCATAGCCGTCAACAACCATCGTCTTCGCATGCAACGTCGCCGCTTCATATTCAAAGATCCGTACCCCACCCGATAACAGTTTCGTGTACGCTCCGTGTGCAGCGTGACGAGCGAGCGGAACGTCAACGCGCGGTCCGGGCAACAGCAATCGCACATCCACTCCGCAACGCGCCGCCGCAATAAGCAAACGAATTGCGCGAGTCGGCGGCGCGAAATACGGCGTGGTAATCCACAGATGTTTGCGCGCGCCACCTACCAGTGCCGCGAGTACGGCGATCATTTCACGCTGCCCACGACCCGGGCGTGGATCGAGTACAAACAGCGTGCGCTCACGCTCCTGGGTCGCTGTCAACTCACGCAACACACGACGTCCACGACGTCGATCTTCACGTCGCGCTAACTTGCGGGCAATGCGCGCGCGCCATGCACGAGCGCCCAGTCGACGGAGTCCATGCGCGTGCGCCGTACCGATGGTACTGCTCCATGACACATATTCGAGACCCGGTAATGATGGACCCTGCGCACGATCCCAGCCCTCCGCGAACACGGCGGCAAGATCGCGCGCTACTGTCCCCTCAACGCGAATGAAGGTGTCGCGAAACGCGTGACCTTTTTTATGAATAGAGGAACCATATTCAACACCGATGTTCATGCCACCAGTGAATGCGACGAGACGATCAATGACAATGATCTTGCGATGGTCACGTTTCAGCGCTTCAAACGGGCGATGCCACACACGGTGAAACAGTCGTACCGTCACACCGTCAGCTTCGAGTGAACGCCAGAACATATCAGCCGTGGCGACTGATCCAAACGCATCGGCCAGCACGTTCACGCGGACGCCACGTCGGGAGGCTACAATCAGCGCTTGCTTGACACGTTCGCCTACGCGATCATCGCGCAAAATGTACGTCTCGAGCAGCACTTCCTCGCGCGCGGCGTTCAGTGCGTTGATGACGGCGTTGAACGCCAATTCACCGTCAACGAATTGCTCGATTGGCGGCGCGTCGTGCATGGCGGTCGGGTCAATTTGCTGAATGAGTGCAAGGAACGCGTCGTCCCGTACACCACCGGCGATGTGCTTGGCCAGCGCCCACGCCCGAAGTCGCCGCAACTCCGGCGCGAGCGGTTGCGTAAGCAAATGTGTCGCCGCGGCTGTAACCTTCGACAGCACAACTTTCGTCATCGCGTGCCACCGCGCACGCGTGGCGTCCACCTTCGTCCCGATATCATGCAACTACTGCTCCGTTTGTTGATCAATGCGGTCGCACTCTGGTGTGCTGCTCGGTTTATCGACGGCATTAGTTACACCGGAAGTTGGCCTGGACTCGTCGGGCTGTCGTTGGTGTTCGGTCTCGTCAACACGTTCATCCGGCCGGTACTCTCTTTTTTCTCGTTCCCGATTCAGCTTATCACGTTGGGATTGTTTACGCTGGTCTTGAACGCGCTCATGCTGATGCTCACCGCATGGGTGGCGGTGCGTTTTGACATTGCTTTTACCGTGCGCGGATTTGTGGCGGCCTTGCTTGGGTCGATCGTCATCAGCCTCGTCAGTATGGTCCTCGGCGCCCTATTTACCGGCGGTGACGAGAAAGACTAGTGAGCGATTCCCCGCCACAATCCAGGCAAATACATCGCACCGAGTGCCCGATGATGCAGACCACAGCCGGGCTTCCCGGTTTCGCGCCAAATCATACGTCCGTGATCTGGACGCATCGGACATGCAAAACCAACGTCACCTGGTGACTGCAACACACCGCGCATATCCACGTCACCAGACGCACTTGGATGTGCCACTTCATGAACGTCGCGCGATGCGGTGCGTTGTACGGTGCGACAGTGCAGCAAATGAAAGCGTGACTGCGCGCCAGACTCTCGTACCATCGCTGGCAGATCATTCATGGCTGACGCGCCAGGTGAGCCAGTGCAGAACACGTGCGATGCTTATGCAATGCTTGTGCAATGCTCGTGCGATACGCATCGATGAATGCATCACGCGATGGCCTGCCGAGTTTGATGCCGTCATGCGCCGGGATACTCTCAATCATCGGCAGCGGCATCGCGTCATCACGGCCGACCCAGCGAAAGGTCATCTGCATGCGTTACGCGGAGGCCGCAAAAAGACCGATGAACAGCTGACAAAATAGCGCGCCCGCAATCGTCATGCTGAAACCCCATATCAGCAACTGACGAAACACCGTCTTCGCATCGCTCCCCGCAGGTAGGGCCGCAATGCACAAGGCGCCGATCGTCGACAACGGGGACACGTCCACGATCGCAGCGCCGACGTTGATGCTGAGTGCGATCTGCAACGGATTGCCGCCGCCTAGTTTTTGCACGAGTCCCGGAACCGCAGGTAAAAATGCCGGATAGACCACGCCAGACGTGGAGCTGTAGGTCGAAATAAGCCCGGTGACAAATGCGATCGTGCCGTTCACTGACTGCGGCGTGGCGATGCGCGCGAGGAGCGTAGTGAAGAGATCCATGCCACCCGTCTTCTCCAACACCCCGATTAACACACTGACACCGCACACCATGAGAATGACTGCCCACGGCACCGCTTTCACCATCGATGCATCGTCGCCGAGCCCCAGGATGACGAGCACGCTTGCAGCGGCAAAGGCGGCGAGGCCTGGACTCGCTCCAAATATCACAATGGCGACGATCCAGATCACGCCGATCACCAACGTGTACACATGTCGCGACGTCAGATGCACCGCGTCTTCCGTGTTGATCACACGCTCGGCTTTCAACAACGCGGGTCCGCCAAACAGTGCCCATGCCGCCAACGCCGCGAGTGTATGTGCGGCGAAGTTTGCCGCCCACACTTGTAGTCCGTAACCTTCAAGTCCGGCTTGTTTCATCAAATTCTGCACGAGCAATCCGACTGCACTAATCGGTGACAAATTGCCCGCGTTGGCGCCGTTCCCCACCATGAGTGCCGTCAGAAATACTGGCACCTTGGCCCGGTGGGCGATGCCCATGGCCAGTGGTGCGACAAGTGCCGTGGTCGCAATCGCGCCCGGCCCGCTCGTGGAGATGACACACGCGAGTGTAAAGAATACAAACGGCAAGAGAGCCGCACTTCCTCGACACAATCGAACGGCCGCGTGTGTGACCGCCGCCATCGTTCCGTTGCTCTGCGCCACACCAAACAACAGCGTGACACCAAGCAGCGTGAGAAAGAGTGATGACGGAAATGTTGCCATCAACGCGTCGAACTTCCACCCTGCGGCAAACATGGCGATTGGCCATGCCATCGCGATCGCCAGCACACCAACGTTGATGCGGGAGGTCAGGCTGGCGATGATGACGAGCACCAACGC
>JAYTTR010000316.1:0-6435 GCA_043744935.1 Gemmatimonadaceae bacterium | reverse complement strand
GCGGCACGTTGATGACGGTTGTCACGTGGCGCTGAGCTCCCCTCGCAGATGATTCGCGAGGCCGGTTGCCCCGCGATGTTCGACATTGCGCGATGCCGCCCGGTTGGCCGCGGCCATCGCATCCGTCAACATATCACCCGCGAGCAGTCTGGAGAAATGGGTTGCGCCCCAGACGTCACCACAACCTGTTGGATCGCCCGGCCCATCAATACGAGGCGGCACCGACGGGATGAGAGCGGTGCGTACTGCACCAAAGGCTCCTGCGCCGCCGCGAGAACTCGTAGACAGACTTGACGTCATTCCGCCGCGCGTTGGCAGATCGGAGAGTCGTTCGAAACCCGGCGCCGCGACGTACACAACGCCACGTTTGCCGAGTGTGACGCAGAGGCACGAACAACCTGCGGCCATTGCTGTCGCGGCCAAGGCCAACGGATCCGGCGCCATCATCGCGAGTTCGTCCTCGTTGACCTGCAACACGTCAAAACATCCACACCACGCCGCGACGTCGGACAGCGGACGCGCGATGCGCAGCCCATCGGGTTGCACGGAGTAGACGAGCATATGCAAGTCGCAATAGATCGGTCCTGCAAAGTGCGCGCGCAATAACTGTGCGGTCTCGAGGTCGAGCTCCCACCCGCTCAAAAAATTGATGTACAGTGCGTCAAGGTGCGCGGCATCAATGGCCGCCTTGAGACCAAGCCATGTCCACGGGGGAACGCCGCCGGAAAGGAATTCACTGCGCCGCTCGTCATCGAGATATCGCAACTCGACGCGATTGTTCGGCACCTGTACTTCGATCAACGCGGCATCGGCCGCGATATGTTTGAGTGCGCGACAGTACGCGCGCGCGCGGTCCGCGAGATCAAATCCGATTTTGATCACGGGCACAATCTCCCAATCCGCGCGCAGTGCCGCATCGAGTCCACTCAGCGCATACGTAATGCCGCCCCATTCTTGAATGGGAACGTCGCGTTTGTCACGTCCATAAATCACGTCCCACACGATCGAGCCAATCACACCCACGCGACGTTTTCGCGTCGGCGATATTTCGGCAGACAACGACGCGCTCACGAAGCCATCTGCGCTCGGAACGCGGCCACCGCGCCGACAACACCCGCGGTGCCCGGTAACTCGCCTGGCACGATGCGTACGGCTTGCACCGCAGGTCGGAACGCGCGACGACGCACTTCCATGCGAAGCGGTTCAAACAGCGCTTCGCCTGCCAATGTCACACCACCCGCAATCACCACAACATCTGGATTGAAAATGTTGAGTAAGTTGGCGATGCCGGTGCCTAGAAAGCGTGCGGTATCGCGGACGACTTCGCGCGCGATGGTATCGCCTTGTGATGCGGCGTCATACACCGTCTGTGCAGTGATGCGCGACAAATCGCCGTTGACTAAATCGGGAAGCATCGATGGTTGATCAAAAGCCAACGCTTCTCTGGCGCGCTCCGCGATGGCCGGCCCGGACGCATAGGCTTCCAGACATCCGTAGTTGCCGCAGCCGCAGCGACGGCCTGTTTGATCAATAGTGATATGCCCAAGCTCTCCGGCCATGTCGCTTGAGCCGTGATAGAGTTTGCCATCGAGAATCAATCCACCGCCAATGCCGGTGCCGATCGTGATACCGACCACGTTGCGTCCACCGCGGGCCGCACCAATCCACCATTCGCCATAGGTCGCGCAATTCGCGTCGTTGTCGATGGCGGCGGGGAGCCCGGTCAGTGCGGCCATGCGATCGCGTAACGGCACGTTGTTCCACTTCAAGTTTGGTGCGACCAACACAACACCGTTTTCTCGATCAAGCGGCCCCGGTGCGCCGATACCGACGCCTCGGAATGCACTGCGCGGCGCACCGGTCTCTTGCATCGCTGTCGTGATAGTGGTCTCGACCATTTCCGCCATTCGCGCGATCACACGGTCCACGCCTTCCTCCGATCGCGTCGGTTGGCTGTGCATACCAAATTGCTGCGTGCCATCATTAGACATGGCGCCAACGACAATGTTGGTGCCGCCGAGGTCGACGCCGACGAAGAGGTGGTTTGGGGACATGCGGAAAAATAGTCCGCTGGCCCCGGTTGGGCATTACCGATCAACGGCTTTCGTCGTTGGGATTAGCAGGATGCTCGCTCGCTCGTCTGCCGTATCATGAAACAACGAACGCTGTGGCTTTCGGCGGTGGTGGCGGTGTTCCTTGCATGTGCAAGTGATGCTTCGGTGATCACCACGCCAGCAGAGCCGATCGTCATGGCACCGGTCGATCCACGCACGCTCCCGGCATATTTCCCGCCGGACGACGGCGCGAGTTGGGAGATCATCGCCCCAGCACGACTTGGTTACGACACGGCGGCACTACGCGGCGCGATTGACTGGGCGGGAACGCAGCGATCTACCGCAGTCGTGATTCTGTGGCGCGGACGCATTGTCGCGGAACGCTATTGGAATGGATGGACCCCGACGAAGGATTCGATTATTGCATCGGCGAGTAAATCGGTGGTCAGCACCATGGTCGGCGAACTGGCGCGCCAAGGCCGACTGTCGCTCGATAGCGCTGTCACGAACTATCTGGGTGTGGGGTGGTCACGCAGCCCAAGCACCGAAGCGAGAATCACGGTACGTCATCTCCTGGGAATGATGTCGGGGCTCGACGATTCGTTGAAGGTCGTAGCGCTGCCGGGCAACCGGTTTTACTACAAATAGTCCGGCCTACTACCAGCTGTTTGGCGTGATCGAGAAGGCGAGCGGGCAGGGAGCGGCAACGTTGTCAAAGTCCATGTTGTTTGATCGCATTGGCATGACAACGGCGAATTGGAAGCTCAATGTTGAAGTTGGCGAGCTGGGTTTGATTTTGAGTTGTAGTGCGCGTGACATGGCGCGCTTCGGTTTGCTCACGCTGAATCGTGGCCGTTGGAATGGCGCGTCCATCGTTGCCGAGAGTACGTTGTTTGCGGCGTCGTGGCGCAGCGTTCCACCGGATAACGGCGCATACGGTTTTCTTTGGTGGTTGAATGGCGGCGTAACCTATCGTATTCCGGGCCCGTATTTACTGCCGTCGCTCAATGGGCCGCTCATTCCATCTGCACCTTCCGACTTGGTAGCCGCACTCGGCAAAGGTGATAAAAAGATTTACGTCATTCCGAGCCTCGAACTCGTCGTGGTGCGTCACGGTGAAGAGGCGGATGTTGCAGGTACCAATCCAGCGGCGCTTTCCTCGTTCGACGAGCAGTTTTGGCAGCGGCTGCGAGTGGCGCTTCGGTATTAGTCGCGTAGTCGGCGTCGCGGTTGCAGGTTTGTGCTGCTCGGGCTCGATTCGTTGCCGTCCCGGTAAGCGGATCGACCGACCGCACACACGCGGTGCGACGAGCTCCATGCGCTCTCACGTCCTCATGTAATACAGTGCAAAAAATCGGACCGCCAATGGAGTGCGGGACGGCCCAGTTTCAAGACATGCCGAGTGTGATTTGCTACATCAATTTGCGCGTCGGCGGCGGGCGAAGCCAGCAACACCGAGCAAGCCAGCGGCGGTTAGCGCAACCGTCGACGGTTCCGGCACGACATTGTCGCCGATGAGCGTGGCCGTACCGTACGCAGCACCCTCCGGATTAAACGTGCTGTTGGAGGCGATGCGGACAGCATACGGTCCAGCATCCGGAAATGATACTGACTTCACCTCCAATGTATAGTTGCCGACTTCGAGCGTTAAGTCGTCTATGATCGAGTTAAAAAAGTGTATCGCAGGTCCGCACTGTACGAGAGATCCGGAACAACCGTCGTCATTATATGCCAGCAACGAACCCCCAGTGCCGACTCCGGCGTAGAGAAATATTTTTGGGTCGAACGGCGTTACTCCGATCGGAAACGTCTGCGACGTCGTCCACATATCAAAAACGCCCGACGTGGTCACTGAGAAGGAGGTCAACGACGGCACGTGCAATAAGAACGTGCGATTCGCCGTGAGATTGGTTTGAGCGTAAAGCGGCGAGGCGAGGCAGAGTGATACTGCGGCGATTTTCGCGATACGGCGAATCATAACCCGTGACTCCTAATTGAGGTTTGCCTGCGATGCGGACTGACCAGCACGCTTTAATGGCAATTGCTGTGCCCATCGTAAAAAGAAGTATGCTTGGCATAACATTATATTTTGCAATGTGTTACAAAGAATAGCGTCAACTGATACCGCGAAGTAGTGTGATCCAGTACGCATTTTACCACTAAGCTGTAGCACGAACACCACAGCAATGATTTCGCGTCCATTGTCCGCAACTCGCGCAACAAGGAAACGCAACTGCCTACCCGAACGTCTCCGAACCATCCGGCTCGAAATGCGGCACCTCGTTCATGTCATGGCGAAACGTCGAGAACTCATACTACATGCGGCGACAAACACGGCTTTGGTTCCCCATCGGACGATGCTCCGCGATGTAATTCCACGGTTTGTACAATTGAGGCCGGGCGAACGCCATTTATTCGGGCGAATCGAATCGCTGTTGCGAATGCGCAACGTCGCCACCGACACACGCCGCGACAGTCGCTCGGGCCACAACACGCCGTCGTGCTCAATCGGCACGGCGTTTCGCGGATAGTCGTTGCGCGGACACTAATGCAGCCGCGGAGTGGGCGTCTTGCGCGGTGACACAAAATTGTTTGCATTCTTGAAACAACAGCCGCGACGAACCGCGAACGTGTGCGACTCAACGCGAATTTGCTGCGAACGAACGTCTGACTGACTCGAGCAATGCTGGCAGTGCACTTTTGTTTGACTAAAGAATTCAACGCCATCTGCATTTCGACACGCCGGCAGCCATTGCACCATCCAAATTCGCGTTTTTCGCGGCCGGACGTTGCTGTTAGTCTCTTGTTCGCGCATTAACGACTAGCGGCTACGACGCGCTTTGAGGCGGTCGAGCACCGAAAACAACGTCGCGCACGCCGGACACCACCGACTCAGGCGTTGTTTCCCGCATGCAGTTCCAATGGCCCAACGGACATTGTTGCGGCCCGTGCGCACCACACGGTCGGCACGCAAGGTCCGTTTGCTCCACAACAGTATGGTGCGCGGCAAGCGAACCAAACCCAAAGGCCGGCACCGTGGGCCCAAACAGTGCGACCGTTGGCGTGTTCATTGCCGATGCAAGATGCAACGGCGCAGAGTCATTGGTTACGAGTACGTTCACCCGCGATAGAAGCGCCGCAGATCCTAACAACGACAGACGTCCCGTTGCATCGATCGCCGAGGTGACGCCCTGCCCGCGTAATGCGCCGATGATTGCGCTTGCGAGCGAACCATCCGACGCAGCGCCCAACAGCACTATCCGATACGCCGAAAACAGGGCGTCGTTCGCCAATCGCGCCGCGAGCGCATCAAACGACGGCCACCGTTTTGTCGCCCACACACTACCGGGTGCCAACGCGACCAGCGGTTCGCCCGCGGCGACACCGTTTGCCTGGAGCAGCGCATCAACCTGCGCCATATCAAAAACTCCGGGAAACAGCGACGGGCGCACCGTCGGTGCCGTTGCATCATTGATCGACGAAGCCAATTGCCACAACCGCTGCACGTGATGCAGTTCGCGACGAAACGGCACGCGGGACGTGTAGAGCGGACGCCCCGGTGACGTTGTAAAACCAACGCGCTCGGGAATCCCCGCGAGTCGCGCCAGTGCCGCAGTACGCAGTGACCCTTGTGCCAAGTACGCCGCCTGCGCGTTGCATTCACGCAAGCGCGACGCCATGCGCCATAATCCCCCGACGCCGGCATCCGCACCGCGCTTGTCAAAGACCAACACTTGCCGCACCGCAGGATGATTGGCCAACAACCCCGCATTCGCCGGCGTGGCCACGACGTCCACCGCACCACGTTCCGCCAGTCGTGCAATGAGCGGCGTGGTGAGAATCATGTCACCAAGAAACGATGTTTGCAGAACGACGTACATCGTCGTCGTCAGTCGACCTGAAGTACCGCCAGGAACGCTTCCTGCGGAATCTCCACACTGCCAACCTGCTTCATGCGCTTCTTTCCCTCCTTCTGTTTCTCAAGAAGCTTGCGCTTGCGAGAAATGTCACCACCGTAACACTTGGCCAGCACGTCTTTTCGCAACGGCTTCACGGTTTCGCGCGCAATCACCTTTTGCCCGATCGTGGCTTGAATCGCCACCTCGAACAACTGGCGCGGAATGAGTTCCTTCAACTTCTCGGCAACCTTGCGCCCCCACTCATACGCCTTGTCCTTGTGGACGATCACGGAAAACGCATCAATGATGTCACCGTTGATGAGCATATCGAGACGCACCAGATCGCTTGGTCGATACTCCAGCATCTCGTAGTCCAGCGACGCGTAGCCGCGACTGACCGTTTTCATCTTGTCAAAGAAGTCAAGAATGATTTCGCCTAACGGAAATTCGAAATCAAATTCGACGCGCGCCGTGTCGAGGTA
>JAYTTR010000315.1:0-1683 GCA_043744935.1 Gemmatimonadaceae bacterium | reverse complement strand
GCGGCGAAATGGCTACGCTAGGCGATGTCATGGCAAACCGTGGGTCGTGGGACAAACAACGTGAAGCTCAATAATACACCACGGCGCCTGTCGGGTTCGTCCGTTGGCCTAGCTGGCGCGCCGTTCTTCGCCCAAGCTCCGGAGTAGCCGCACCGCGTGCGCTTGCACAATTTCATCGCGATCTTCGCTCAGAACGCGCAAGAAGCGCGTCGCTATCCCGGGTTTGAGACGTGTGAGAGCGTCGATGGCGACGACTCGAAACTCGGGCGTGTACGCCGCGCTCGCGGATGGCGAGCAGAATCGCGCGAGCCGCTGCGCCACTTCGGGCGATTGCTGTGCAACCATGGCGGACAGAAACTCAAGCTGCATCGACGGGCTGCGTTCGAGTTCAATCGCGTCGCTCAGCGCGGCCGCACTGATCGGTGTATCGGGCACTGCTTTCATGCCGTGCAATGCGCGGCGACGCACGGTAGGTGATTTATCTCGCAGTGCAACGTCGAGGGAGCGCGCCGACGTTGGGGTCCCAAGTTCCGCGAGTGCAGTGACGGCCGCAGCCCGCACGCGCTCGTCGGCGTGCGACAACAACTGCGTAAGTGGTGCTTCCGCAACTTCGGCATGCATGTCGCCCAGTAGTGCAGTTGCGTTTCGTACAACAAACCATTGCGGGTGCGACAGGTGCTCGACGAGCATCGGAATGCCAGCGCCGAGTTTGACGATGGCATCAAACATTGCGCGACGTTTGCCGAGCCGCGGTGCCGCAATGAGTGCTGAAAAGAGTGCGGCCGCGCCATCGTCGCCAGCGCGACGAAGTATCGTGAATACATTGGCGTGCCGTTCCTGATTGCACGGCAACAGTTGCACGATTTGCTGCAGGGCCATCGGCGTCGCGATAGACTCGAATTGCTCGATGCCTGGATCACCGGCCACCGTGTCGACGGTGGTGGAAACGGACTCGCCTTCCGTCTTCAGAAATGCGAGCACGCGTTCGACGAGCGCATCGAGATCGGCAGCGCTGGTTTCCGGTGTCTCGGCGGCCGTCGGTGCATCGTCCGCCGTGAGTCGCACATTCCAGACGCCCAATTCGTTGGCCAACGCAAAAACGGACTGCTTGCCATTGCCAGGCATGCCCGACAACAGCGTGGCAAGGAGCAATAATTCTTTTGGCGTCGACGCGCCATTCACGGCAATGGCCCGTACCTCGTGTATACGCATGGCGTCCAGCAATACATCAGCGCCGTTTGCAGGCACGCCAAGCGTACCCTCGCCAATAAATAGGACACCGTCGCGGTCGGCAAAAAACACATCGCCGTGTCGCGTATGCGTGTGCGCGCGGGCCAAGCACCTACGCAGCTCGTCCGGATGGCACTGATTGCGCAAGTGCTGCACCAACTCAGCGAGCGCAATCCCATAAGTCGTGAAATTTCGTTCCAACATGGCTCTCTGTCGTCGCAATAGTCCGTGGCGCGACCGCGCTGTCCGGTGACTGCCACGCTCCTCGCCCAATACGGTGGACGGGCGCGAGCAGCAGGCACTATGATGACGAGGCAATGTCCACCGCGGAAACAGTTCGCGCCGCCATTGACCGTCGGCACTCACGAATCGATGGCGCGGCTGGTATCTCTCCGTCTTCACAAGATGCCCGATCGCGCTTCACGACCCGCTTACTCTGCCCGCACTCCCATT
>JAYTTR010000314.1:0-1683 GCA_043744935.1 Gemmatimonadaceae bacterium | reverse complement strand
TCGAGGCAATGCCTTCCCGACCCAACGTTTTCCCAAGCTCGTTGTCGTCGGGATGATACGACAGCGGAATATAGGCTAAAAAGCCGCCGGTTTCATCTTGTAAATCACGCAGCATCGCAAGGTGCTGCATCCGGTCTTCAATGGACTCGACGTGACCGTAGAGCATCGTGCAGTTTGAGCGAATTCCCAGTCGATGCGCGGTGCGATGCACATCGATGTAGTCGGCACCGCCGAGTTTTTTATCGGCAATCACGTCACGCACAGCCGCGCTGAACGTTTCGGCGCCGCCACCAGGCATCGTATCAAGGCCGGCAGCTTTCAGCGCGACCAGGACGTCTTCACGGCTCATTTTTTCGATGCGAGCGATGTGGGCAATTTCCACTGCCGTCAGCGCCTTGATGTGCACCTGCGGATGCCGCTCCTTCAGCGCACGGAACATCGTCGTGTAATATTCGAGTCCAGCTTTCATATCGAGACCACCCACGATATGAAACTCTCGTGTAATGGTCCCGTCCGCACGGTCAGACTCGGCAAGCACTTGGTCAATCGTATAACGATAGGCTCCCTCCTCTTTCGGAAGCCGGGCGTAGCCACAGAACACACACGTTGTGCGTAAGACGCACACGTTTGTGGGATTGATGTGCTGATTGGATGCGAACGTTACGCGATCACCGTGACGCGCGCGGTTGGCCGCATCAGCCATCGCACCAACGCCGAGCAAATCCGCGGAGCGAAAAAGGATGGCGCCGTCTGTTTGGGTAAGACGGTCGCCCCGTATCAGCTTCTCACCAATTGGGAGAAGTGCCGGGTCTCGAAGACGCGCGAGGTCGAACGGTACTGGAGCAGGCATGTGGACGTATTCGGGCGAATGCGTAGCGAGAGGCTACGCGCTACTTCACCAAGACGAACGAGTCGGCGCGCTTACTCGTGCCAACGTTGCAGTGCGACGGTCGCGTTATGCCCACCGAAGCCCGAACTATTAGAGATCGCCACATTGATGTGGCGATTGCGCGGCACGTTGGGCGTGTAGTCGAGATCACACTCAGGATCGGGTGTGTGCAAGTTGATCGTGGGCGGGACCACGCCGTCACGCATCGCCAGCGCACAGGCAATAAACTCCACCGAGCCAGCGGCGCCGAGCATGTGACCCGTCGCCGATTTCGTCGAACTTACCGACAAGGCAAACGCATGCTCGCCGAACACCGCGTGAATGGCTTTCGATTCGTTGGAGTCGTTGAGCGGCGTGGATGTGCCGTGCGCATTGATGTACTGCACGTCGGAGGGGGCCAGGCCAGCGTCACGGAGCGCGCGACGCATCGACCTTTGCAGGCCTTCGTGCGCATCTGGCTGGCCGGTCAGCGAATACGCGTCACCAGTGGCTGCATACCCCACAACTTCGCCGTAGATGCGAGCACCACGGCGGAGTGCATGCTCCATTGCCTCCAGGACCACCACACCCGCACCCTCTCCAAGCACGAATCCATCACGCGTTGCGTCAAACGGGCGTGAGGCAGTTGATGGCGAATCATTGCGCGCGGACAACGCACCCATATTACCGAAACCGCCAACGGCCATCGGTGCGACGGCCGCTTCGGATCCGCCAGCGAGCATGATATCGGCGTCTCCATACTGGATGATGCGAAATGCATCGCCGATGGCATGCGCGCTGGACGCGCACGCAGA
>JAYTTR010000313.1:0-6458 GCA_043744935.1 Gemmatimonadaceae bacterium | reverse complement strand
TTTTTAGAGTGTTCATGGGAATGATGCAATCCATTCTGCTCAACTTTCGCAAGTCGGTATTTCACCTGAGGGGCTGGCCTTGACGTCGCGGTGTGTGCACGTTCTGCGCGACCGGTTACGCTCGACTTCCCGTCGCTCTCACCACACCGCCATGCACCGCATCCGCCCGTTCCTGCACTCGTCGTTCGGACTCATGTTGCTGGCCTCGGCGTCGATAACATCCGCGTCGGCCCAGAGCGCCCCACCGCTCGACGCCACAGCAGCGCTGTTGGTCGAACTCATTCGCGTGAACACGAGCAATCCGCCGGGAAATGAAGCGCAACTGGCGGAGTTGCTTGCGCCGCGATTCCGGGCACTCGGGTTTGAAGTGGACATCATTCCCACACCGGTCCCTGGGAAGTCGCACTTCATTGCGCGATTGCGCGGTGATGGATCGAAGAAGCCATTGTTGATCGCCGCACACGCCGATGTCGTTGGCGTTGAGCGCGAGAAATGGACGGTCGATCCATTTGCTGGTGTAATTCGGGACGGCAGTGTGTACGGCCGCGGTGCCATTGATTTCAAGGGCGGTATGGCCGTGTTCGCACGCGCTGCATTGATGATTGCGGAGCGGAAAATTCCACTATCGCGCGACCTGATTTTTTTGGCTGAGGCTGATGAAGAAGGCGCACCGTTCAACACGAGTTGGTTGTCGCGCGATCATTTTGCAAAAATTGACGCAGAGTTTGCGTTGAATGAAGGCGGCTGGATCATCAAAGGCGACGATGGCCGTGCCAAATACGTCAGCATTTCTACGGCCGACAAATCATCGGTGCAACTCATCGTCACAGCGCGCGGGACCTCTACGCACAGTTCCATGCCGCAGCCCGATAACGCGATTTTCGTGTTGTCGAAAGCGATGGCGAAGCTCGCGGACTACGAAACGGCCGTGCAACTCACCGCGAGCACGAAGCGCTTTTTTTCGACGCTTGCCGAAACCAGCACACCACCGATGTCACAGTACTTTCGCGACTTGGTCAACGGCACGCCGGCGAAAGCGCACGCGGCAGATAAAGTGATCAGCAAGGATCCGCTGCTTCACTCGATCATGCGAAATACCATTGCCCCCGTGTTCCTCACGGCGGGATTTCGAAGCAATGTCATTCCCGGTTCGGCGGATGCGACGCTCAATATTCGAACAATCCCGGGTACGACGGCGGCCAGCATAATTGCGGAGTTGACACGCGTCATCAATGATGCGCGCGTTGAGGTCAAAGTGGCGCCGCCCTCTGGCACTGCTCTGCCTACTGCGACGGCGGCGGTTGCAACCATGATTCCAGAATCGCCAACGTCATCGGAGCTGTACATCGCGCTCGAACGCGAAGCGAAGGTGACGTACCCTACCGCGAAGGTGACGCCGTATCTCTTTCAAGCGGGTACGGATGCCGGCGCATGGCGCAGTCGCGGTATTCCGGTGTTTGGCATTTATCCGTATGCCATCACGTCCGATGAGCTGAAGCGCATGCACGGCAACGATGAACGCGTGAGCGTCGAGTCATTGCGTGAGGGCACGGAAATGATTTATCGCACTTTGGTGCGTGTTGCGGGGAAGACGCGGTAGAGCGATGAACTCCACGAAACCTTGGAAGCTCGAGGTCTCAGTGTGATGCTTGCTGAACGCCTCGACCGGTAATCGTCCGAGCATACTCTAGAAGAGAAGACTCCATCAAGGCATCTGCTTTGATGGAGTCTGCTGTTCCACAACAGAACACAACGAATACCAACACAATCTTCTCACAGGAGCTCGCGACTCCAACGCCGCCACGAACCATGCGGGTAATTGTTCAGTCAAGGATGAAAGGCAAAGGCACGAGCTGCGCTTGGTGCCTCCCTCAGGGTCGTTGATGTAATTGCCTGGTTATGAATCAAGTAGCTCTATCGTCATAACCTCTACTAGCGGGATCATCGCGAAGGGTTCGCGCGCTGGCCGCACGATGGTAGCATCGTGTTTCCTGGTGTATGTGCATGCCTCGCCGAACGTGCCACCGCACATTTGCCGTCCAACGCAGGTCGTTAATTTGCACTTTCCATGTCACAGAAAACCTTTCGTTGCCTCGTTATTGGTGAGGGCGTGCTACCGCTGCAATGCTGCGATATTCTCATCGCGCGCGGGCACGCCGTCGAAGCAATTGTCGCACCAGCGGGTGATGCGTCCGCCTGGGCCGCCGAACGCTTAGTGCAGCGTATTGATCCCGACGTCGACTTAACGAAAGAGTTCGCACCCGGATCGGTCGATCTTCTGTTCAGCATTGTCAATCCGCGAGTATTGACTGCTCAAGTGTGCGCGATTGCCAATGTCGCGGCAATCAACTACCACGATTCCCCGTTGCCGCGTTATGCCGGCGTGAACGCTACAACGTGGGCGATTCTCGCGGGCGAAACCGAGCACGGAATTACGTGGCACGAAGTCGTCGCAACGGTTGATGCGGGACGCATCCTTCTGCAACGCCCCGTGCCAATTGCGTCCGACGACACCGCATTCACACTCGACGTGAAGTGTTACGAAGCCGCGGTCGTCTCATTTGCAGAATTAGTGGACGGTCTCTGCCAGGAAACCATCGCGCCGCAATCGCAGCGGCTCGTCGAACGTACGTATTTCGGACGGCATCACCGACCAACCGGGGCCGGCACCATTGATTGGGATCAGACCGCAGAGTCTGTGAGCGCGTTCGCGCGCGGACTCGACTTCGACATGAGACCAAATCCGATAGCGCTGCCCAAAATATGGATTGGAGAAACGCCGTTTGCATGCCTCGCAGTTCAAGTGCTCCAGACACGCGCCGTTGCGGATCCGGGCACCATAATGGCCATTGACGATACAGCAATTGTTGTTGCCTGCCGGGATTTTCTGGTTCGTATTGAAACGCTGTCTACCTTGACTGGCGAGCGCGTGACGCCGATGGCCATGGGCGCACGAAAAGGCGACCGGCTCACAGGGCCTGCGGGAGCGGACCTCGAGCGCATCGATTTAGGCATGCGGCAAGCGGCCCGACACGAGCAACTATGGGTGAAACGGCTCACCCGGTATCGTCCGCCCACATTGCCAGTCGTCGGTTTGCCAGAAATTGCGAATGCGTCTGAAGCCAGATCGAATCGCATACAATTGCCTGAACGCCTGACTGCTGCATCGCGAGCAAGTGCGGAAGCGACCCTCGTCGCCGCAATCGCCACCTATTTGGCACGTATCAGCGATGGCACGGCTTTCGATATTTCTGTCGCGAACGCAGCGATATCAGTAAACGACGTGCTGTTCATGACTTCATTTCCATTTCGATGCGAGGTCGATCTCTCGACTTCGTTCGCAGACGTTGTAGCGGCGACCGCATTGCAGCTGCGCGAGTTGAATCAACAAGCGGCAATCGCCATCGACATACTGTCACGATATCCAGCATTGCGAGGGCAGAAGTTCCGGCGCGGTGTCACTGTTGCGCTGGATTTAGACGGTCAATCGGCAACAGTGCATTTTGACGAACATCACGCATCGGGTGACGTCGGGTGCCGAATTTCTGAGCACGTCGAGGCGCTTCTCGCGGACGCAGCCGAACATCCGACGCGTTGTGTAGCTGAGCTCAACATCATGAGCGATGCCGAGCGCGCTCTCGTGGTAGAAACGTGGAATGATACCGCGGTGTCATATCCCCGTGATGAAACCATTGCCGCACTTTACTCTCGTGCAGCGATGGATCACCCTGACGCGATCGCAATCGTTGACGGCACCACGCAACAGACGTATCGGCAACTCGACGAACGAGCAAATCGACTTGCACACCGGCTACAACGTTGCGGCGTGACCGTCGACACCATTGTCGGGCATCGCATTGACCGCTCGGCCAACGCGATTGTCGCACTGCTTGGCATTCTCAAGGCCGGGGGCGCATACCTCCCGCTTGATACGGCAAACCCGCCGGCGCGGCTCACGCAAATGCTGGAGGACTGCGACGTACGCATCGTCGTCAGTACAACCAGCGCCGCTGCCACGGTGCCGACGGACAAGAGTCGTCGCATTGTGTTGGTCGATGACGATTCGTTGGACGATGAAATCACGGACTCGCCCATATGCGCCGCCCGCGCGACCAGTCTGGCATACGTGATGTACACATCTGGCTCGACCGGTCGGCCGAAAGGAGTGGCAGTAACGAATCGCGGCGTCACTCGGCTGGTGTGTAACACCAACTTCGCACACTTTGGACGCGACGAAGTATGGCTTGGGTTTGCGCCATTTACGTTCGACGCATCAACGCTCGAGATCTGGGGCGCATTGCTGAATGGCGGACGACTTGCGCTTTTCCCAAACTACGTGCCCTCGGCCTTCGAGCTCGGCACATTCATCGCCAATTTCAACGTCACTTCTCTGTTTTTCACGAGCGCGTTATTCAACCAGATGGTAGACGCTGCTCTGCCGCTGCTGGGTAACGTGCGGCAGCTAGTCGCGGGTGGCGACGTGCTTGTGCCGCAGCGCGCAAGACGCGTACTGCGCGAGCTCCCGAACTGCCAACTCATCAACGCCTACGGACCTACGGAGAACACGACATTTTCAGCCTGTTACAGCGTTCCTGCTGCGTTCCTGCCTGAAGCAGCAGCCGACGCAGTGCCAATCGGTCGACCCATTGCAAACTCAACGGCGTATGTACTCGACGCGCGTCGGCAGCCACTTCCGGTCGGCGTTGTCGGCGCACTGTACGTCGGCGGCGACGGGCTCGCACGCGGATATGCAAATGACGAACGCAAAACAGCGAACAGCTTCGTTCAGCAGTCGTTTGATGGGTTGACGGAAATGCGCTTGTACTGCACTGGTGATCTGGCACGCTGGCGCAGCGATGGCGTTCTGGAGTTTTTCGGACGACGTGACAACCAGGTAAAAATTCGCGGCTTTCGCGTGGAGCTCGGCGAAATCGAGGCGATGTTGGCAGGACATCCTTGCGTTCGCGAAGTTGCAGTCGTTGCGCAGAGTGATCGTTCCGGTGACCCAACCCTTGTTGCGTACTACACACAGGACGATTCGCACGCGCAACCGACCGAGTGGAGCAAGTTGCGTGAATATTTATTCGAACGACTGCCCGCATACATGGTGCCGTCGCTGTACACAGCGATCGACAAGTTGCCGCTCACCCCAGCGGGAAAAGTTGACCGCGCATCACTGGCATGCACGCACCATGGCACAGCAGTCAGACGTGGACCCGCACCACGTACGCCAACAGAAATTGCAGTTGCTGCGATCTGGTGCGACGTGTTCCACACCGACTATGTGAGTGCCACTGACGACTTCTTCCGCTTGGGTGGGCATTCGCTCATTGCCATGCAAGTGCTGAGTCGAATTGCTGATCGATTCGGGGTACGCCTCTCGCTGCGAACAATGTTTGACAGTCCGACTGTCGCGCAACTCGCGACGCGCATCGAACATGTTGACGCCGTTCAGAACATTCAGCCGTTCGCTCCCGCACCGACTATCCCAGCGGATGAAACCTCGCGGCAGCTCACGCTCGGGCAGGAAGTATTGTGGCTGCTACAGCGCGCGAGACCGACTCTGGACGCGTACAACGTGGCCGAGCAGTGGACCATTGCAGAGAGGATTGACGTTGCGATACTGGAAACGGCACTGACGGCGTTGGTTGCCCGCCATGATGCGCTCCGTACCACTTTCCTCGATGGCGAGGACGGGCTCGAGCAACACGCTGCTCCTTCGACTGCGGTGCAAGTTGAAGTGATTGACACCAGTGGCATGACCGAGGAGGAGCGCAACGACGCAGTCCAAAACGTTGTGAGGCGACCATTTGATTTGTCGCGTGATTTGTTGCTTCGTGCGAGTTTGCTTCGCGAGCCTGGTTCGTTGCCTCGACTTGTGATCGTTACGCATCACATCGTCGACGACGGTTGGTCGCGCGCGATTCTTCGGCGCGAATTGACTGCGCTATACGCAGCACTCGTTGGAGGGCGCGACGCACGGCTTCCTGATATTACCATGCCCTACACCGCGTTCGCTTCCCGTCAGCGTGCGTCACTTCGCAATGGCCGACGGAGCGAGCATGAAGCGTACTGGCGTGCGCGGCTCGCAAACTGGCAACCAACCTGCTACGTCCCCATCGATCGGCCCCGGCCAACCGCATTGCTGTTTGACGGAGCAACCGTGAGCACCACGCTCTCGCGTGCGACGCTCGCTTCCGTCCACGCGATCGCTGGTGCGCAAGGCGCCACTCCGTTCATGGTGTTATTTGCCGCGTTTCAATTGCTGTTACAGCGATACAGCGGTGAATCTGACATCGTCGTCGGGACGGTCAGTGCGGCTCGCGAGCAGAGCGAATGGGAAAATGTTATCGGCTATTTCGCGACGCCAATGGCCATTCGGACATCATTCGATGACGATCCATCGTTCCTGGAACTCCTTGAGCGAGTTCGCAGCGAACAGTTATCCGCGATGGAAC
>JAYTTR010000312.1:0-1688 GCA_043744935.1 Gemmatimonadaceae bacterium | reverse complement strand
TGATGACCGTGCCACACGCGGAATTTTTCAATTATTACGGGACATCAACGCGTCGGGTACCGCCGTCATCATGGCAACACATGATGTGTCTCTCATCGAGTGGAGCGGTTTGCGTTTTCTGGAATTGGACAAAGGAGCACTCGTGTTCGACGGAACGGACGCGGCACGTCTTGTGGCTGACTTGCGAGGGACGCGATGAGGCTGGCCATCCGAGAAGTCCTGCTGGCCTTTCGACGCGCACCGCTTCTCGCTCTGCTGAGCATTACGACGATCGCGTTTTCGCTCTTTTCGTTCGGCCTCTTTGGACTGGTGGCACTGAACATTCGAGCGGCGTTACGTGGTAT
The DNA here is from genome assembly GCA_043744935.1 of Gemmatimonadaceae bacterium. Lineage (GTDB taxonomy): Bacteria > Gemmatimonadota > Gemmatimonadetes > Gemmatimonadales > Gemmatimonadaceae > Gemmatimonas. The sequence continues at coordinate 1,344 of JAYTTR010000312.1, read as the reverse complement.
AGAAGATCGCGTGGAAATTCGAGCCTTTCTCGTGGATAACACACGGGAGTCCTCGATTAGCGAGTTGATCAAGGCGATGCAAAAGCGTGCCGAAGTTTCGGACGTCGGGTACGTCAGTCCTGACTCCGCGCTGCAACGCGCGCGCGTGGAGTTGGCGGAATTTCGTGACGTGATTGACGGTTCGGTGCTACCCGGCTCCATCGAAGTGCGCTTGAAGGACGACTCTCGTGACCCTGAATCGATCAAGAAAGTCTCGAACGTCCTCTCGTCGTATGCGGCAGTCGAAGAGGTTCGGTATGGTCGCGAGTGGGTGGAAAAACTCTACCGTATTCGCACCATCGCCGGCGTCGCTGGCACGGCGCTCGGCGTTGTGTTTGCACTTGTTGCAGTGATCATCATCGGCGCGACCATTCGCATGGCCATTTTGGCGCGCACGCAGGAGATCGAAATTATGCGGCTCGTCGGCGCCACCAACATGTTTGTGCGCTTGCCGTATTTGATCGATGGCACGCTCAAGGGCATTGCTGGCGGCGTGATCGCGGCTGTACTGGCGTGGTCGGCCAATGGGCTGATCTCGCGGTCGCTGGTGGTCACGCAATTTTTCTCGACGCAGCAAGTAGCGCTAGGAATAGTTGTCGGCGCCGTCATTGGATTTGTGGGGAGTTGGATCTCCGTCGGGCGTCATCTTCGCCAGGCATGGCGCGACGCGTGACGGTGCGCACGCGGTGGAACTGCCGCCGCATGATCTTCGCCATCGTTGTTGCGCTCAGCGCGTCGGGGTTGTTCGTCGCTACCACGGCACACGGACAAGGTGGTGCGACTGGCGGTGCGGCCGCGGAACTGAGGCTGCGACAACAGCAGAATGAGCTCGACAAGCTTCGCCGCGAACGGACAGATCTCGAACAGCGCATGCAAACGCTGCAGCGCAATGCGCGGTCGCTCACCGAAGAAGTGGCGAATCTCGAAGGCCAGCGCCTCACCACTGCGCGCCTCGTACAAGCGCTCGATCGGCAGTTGGCAACCATTACGCGCGACGTGACTGAGGCAACGGTTGGGCTGGAGCGTGCTGAGGCTGAAATCGTAAAGAAAAAGTTGGTGCTGCGCAAACGGATGGTGGAGATTTACAAGCGCGGCACACTCTACGACGTTGAAGCGATGTTGTCCGCGCAATCGTTTGCCGCGCTTGTCGCCCGATACAAGTATTTGCATGAGCTTACGTTGCATGATCGCGCCTTGGTGCATCGCGTCGAGGCGTTACGCAACGAGATCGCGACGCAACGCCAACTTCTGGTGCGACTGCAGGAGGAGGTCTCGCGGAATCGCACCGAGAAAGCGCGTGAGGCA
>JAYTTR010000311.1:0-24655 GCA_043744935.1 Gemmatimonadaceae bacterium | reverse complement strand
TTCGAAACGTGGAAAGTCGAACAGAAGACGCCCACTGCCGCAGTCACGCTGTTTATTTGCAAAGACGGTGCGCATCGATTGGTCAAAATCGCACCCAGCGGTCAGCCGGTGGAGTTGGTGCTCGCGAAGTAAGGGTCCGATACGTTTTTCCCTTCAGCTGAGGATTCGCGAATATGTGGATGCGTCGCATCGGGATGGTTGTCGTTGGACTGATCGCCATCGTCGCGGCCGGTGTTGCGACGGTGTACGCGATGTCCAACAGCAAGTTGACCACGAAATACGTTGTACCTCCCGAACCTGCATTGGCGGTGGGCAGCGACGCCGCAACGCTCGCACGAGGCGAACACGTGGCGACCAGTATCGCAAAATGTTCGGCCTGCCACGGTGCCAACTTGAGTGGCGGCGTTGTTGTGGACTTCGCGCCAGTCGGGCATGTATATGCCACTAACCTCACCAAAGGCAACGGCGGAGTGCTCGCGTTTTACGACGATGCGGCGCTCGAGCGCGCGATTCGACACGGTATTGGTTATGACGGTCGCAATCTGATCCTCATGCCGTCAAAGGAATTTCATAATTTGTCAGACGCCGACGTCGTCGCAGTGATCGCCTATATCAGAGCGCAGCCAGCGGTCGATAAAACGATTCGTGCGTCCACCGTTGGCCCGCTGATTCGCGCGCAGTGGGTAGCAGGAAAAGTGTTCCCGATCAACTCGGCCGAAATTCACCACGAAGAAAAACATCTCGCGATTTCACCAACGGGCGTTACAGAACAGCACGGGCTCTACATTGTTAAAAACGGGTGCATGGGGTGTCACGGTGAGACATTGTCCGGGGGACCGATACCGGGTACTCCGCCGGAGTGGAAGCCCGCCGCCAATCTTACGCCCACCGGAATCGGCAGCTACTCCCTTGGCGATTTCACTCGCATTTTGCAGAGTGGACGACGCCCCGATGGCACCATGCTCGATAGCCTGATGCCGATCAAGGCAACGAAGCTCATGACCGCGGACGAGGTCGAATCCGTTTATCGATTTCTCAAAACCGTACCACCGAAACCATACGGCAATCGCTGATGCTGCGGGGCGGCCGAGACTCTCGGTTACGGCCGCCCCAACGCTGCCAGTGATGATCGCAAAGACTCGCGTTGCGCATCACGCGCGCTCTCATCAAACGCGTCCAGTCGATCCAGCATTTGCAATGCGTCGGTGATGGTCTTTCGTGCTGCCGGAAAATCCAGTGCCTTGATGTACGCATCAGCCAGCAGCCCATACCCGACGATGTTTTCCGGGTAGGCATCAATCATGGCTTGCGCAGCGACAGTGGCCGCCGCAGCGCCATCGCGAGCCAGTCGCGTTCGCACAACAATCTCCATCCATTTGGAGGAAGGCGAAACGCGATAACCCACGCTAGCACTGAGCAGGTTAAGCCACGCGTCCAGTATTGACGAGGGATCTCCGACCCGATTGAGCATGCTGTCCGCCGCGGCGTTGGGCATCTCCCACAATGCGCGCTCCTGCGTGAATCGCAGGCCCGCCGGAATCGTTGCAAATGGCGTGTCGGTGTGGCCGAGTTCAGTGCCATCAATGAGTCGCGCGCGCCAAGTTGGCGGCGCGGAGTCGTTCACAAATGCGAAAAGTTGACGGACGCCCTCACGCAGTCGCATTTCCTTGTCGCCGGCCGACAGGACCAGTTGACGGACACGCGGTGCCTTCGCTGAAAATTGTGTTCGCGCGCACCGTTGCACCGTGTCGAACGTCGTCGAGTCTGACACACTCGGACTGATCGCGATGATGGCCGGAAAAATAGTGGGCGCGCGACAGAGCGTGAGCAGCGCGAATCGACCGCCGAGTGAATGCCCGATGAGCGTACGGTAGGGGAGCGTTCGATACTCCCGTTCGATGTAGGGAATGACTTCGTCCACCACGTAGCGTGTGAAGCGTTCCTCGTTGCGCGCGAGATCGTCACTGCGATTCTTTTGCTCAATCCCCACGATGATTTGCGGCGGCATCGCGAAATCGCGCGGATCCCCCGTGAGCGAGTAGCCGGCCGATGCGACAGCGAGATCGAAGAATGGCTTGACTTGCCCATCCAAAACGTACGTCACCTGATACCGTTGTTTGGCGATTCGATAGTTGGGCGGCACGTTGATGTGCAGCGTGCGAAGCTCTCCCAGGATTTTCGATTGCATTCGCACTGTTCGCGGTGGTGCGGGTGTCTGCGCGACGAGCAGCGGGTATGCGACGACCACAAGCGCGAGGTGCAGGGCGATGCGCTTGGCGATGCGGGAAGCGAACCGGCGAGGGGGATGCCTGGTCATGGCAATGTGGGGTGCATGGTGCAGAAAAGTTGCCGTACGTGCCGATCGTCACGCAAGACGCTATCGTAGAGCCATGGATATTACAGCACGCAGCTACGTCGGAGGCGAGTGGATCGCTGGATCCGGCGCGCCGTTTCGCTCTGTCAATCCGGCCACGGGCGAAGAGTTTGGACCGCAGTTTTTCGATGCGGGCCACGACAAGATTGATCGGGCGTTGATCGGTGCCGACGCGGCGTTTCGCACGTATGCCTCGTCCAGCCTCGCACAGCGAGCCACGTTCCTTCGCGCCATCGCCGATGAGCTCACCGCACTCGGTGAGCCGCTGCTCACGATCGCACACCTCGAAACCGCGTTGCCCCTTGATCGACTCGCGCGCGAACGCATGCGCACGGTGCAAACCCTGCACGCGTTCGCGGACTATGTCGAAGACGGGTCGTGGCTCGACGCGCGTATCGACACCGCAGAGCCAGCGCGCGTGCCGGTGCCGCGACCGGACATTCGTCGCCTGCTTGTACCACTCGGCCCGATCGTGAATTTTGCGGCAAGTAATTTTCCGCTCGCGTTTTCTGTGGCTGGCGGTGACACGGCGTCGGCGTTTGCGGCCGGTTGTTCGGTGGTGTGTAAAGCGCATGAGGCGCATCCAGGTACGTCAGAGCTTGCGGCCATGGCGATTGTGCGAGCGGCGGCAACGGCTGGAGTGCCGCCCGCGGTGTTCTCCCTGTTGCACGGACGTTCGCATGAAGTTGGTTTGTCGCTCGTGCGGCATCCGCTCACGCGCGCCGTCAGTTTCACCGGATCGCCGCGCGCGGGGCGCATCTTGTTTGATGAAGGCGGCGCGCGCGAAGAACCGATACCCGTGTATGCAGAAATGGGTAGCATCAATCCGATGTTTGTGTTGCCGGGTGCGCTGGCCTCGCGACCAGAGGCTCTGGCGGACGGCATCGCGAGCTCGATGCTGCTGGGCGTTGGACAATTTTGCACAAGCCCGGGACTTGTCATTGCCGTTCGCGGCGAAGGGTTTGATCGATTGCAATCAGGTTTGGCCTCACGCATTGCAACTGCAGCACCCGGCACGATGCTGCGTGCCACCATGCGCACGTCCTTTCGCGATGCCGTGTATCTCGCGCGAAAGCATGGGGCGGAACAAGTGGCGGTAGGCGTGGACGCAGGAACTGCGGAAGGTCACACGGTGCAACCCGTTTTCTTGACGGTGAAGGCGCCGGTATTGCTTGCCGATCAATCGCTACAGCACGAAATGTTTGGTCCGGTCACGATGCTTGTGATTTGCGATTCGGTCGACGAAATGCTGCGGGTGGCAAAGGCACTCGAGGGTCAACTCACCGCGTCGTTGCATGGAACCGACGCCGAACTCGCGCATCAGCATGCACTCGTGCGCGTGCTGCAGCACAAAGCGGGTCGACTGATTGTGAATGGCTATCCAACGGGCGTCGAATTTGGACATGCGATTCATCACGGCGGCCCATTCCCGGCAACGACGGATTCGCGCAGCACGTCAGTCGGCAGTGCCGCTATTGCACGCTTTACGCGGCCCGTGTGCTACCAGGATTTCCCGCAGACGTTATTGCCAGCACCACTGCGCGATGCGAACGATGCGGCGATTTGGCGCATGGTGAACGGGACGATGACGCGCGCAGCTATCACATAGGTCGACATGCCACACATCTGGAGTCGTCATATGCACTTTGCCTCGCGCGCGTTGCTCGCGCTCATGTTCGCTCCCGTTGTTACGGCGTTCGGAGCGCAGCGTCCCGGCGCAGCGCTCGACAGCATCGTTGCACGCGAGATGATTGCGCAACATGTCGTGGGCGCATCAGTGCTTGTGATGCAGGATGGCAAGGTGCTACTGCACAAGGGATACGGCGTGGCTGATCTTGGACTTGATGTGCCGAGTCAACCGGAAACTGTGTACCATATTGTTGGTCCGATGCTACCGTTCACTGGTGTCGCCGTCATGCAATTGGTGGAACGCGGCGCGCTTTCGCTCGATGACGATATCGCGAAGTTCGTTCCTGAATTTCCAATGCAGGGACGACGCGTCACCATTCGGCAGCTGCTCAATCACACGTCGGGTATTGTGGACTATCACTACCTTGGCGATCCAATCGAAGCCACAAGTCGTCAGCCCAAAGCCCTTGATGAGGTGATGGCACTGTATGCGGGCAAGAACTGGGTGAACGAGCCGGGCGCGAAATGGGATTGGTCCATTTCTGGGTTTCAGTTGCTGGTGACAATCGTGGAACGAGTCTCCAAGCAGCGCTTTGCCGACTATGTGCAGGCGAAGATTTTCGCACCAAGTGGTGTGCGCTCTACCGGCTTTTGCGATGATCGGACGCTGGTGCGCGGACTCTCGCACGCGTATCGACGATTTGAAGACGGGTTCGTCGCGGCCAATGAAAACGACATGGCGTACAACACGGATCTGCGCGTGTGCAGTACGGTAGGGGACCTCGCCAAGTTATGGGCCGCGCTGCGCACGAACGTGTTGGTGAAGGCCGAGACGTTTCAGCAGATGACGGCACCGACGGGTGCAGCGGCACAAATGAACGCGCAAGATCCGAAGGCGCAATACGGATTGGCACTCACGATCAATCATGAAGACGATCACGCGCGTTGGGGACAGCACGGCTCGCTCTTTGGATACAGCGGAAGCCTGTACGAGTTTCCTGCGGATCGTCTCACGATTGTCGTGCTGTCCAACACCGAAGGGCAGAATGCATATGCGATCTCGCGCGACGTATCGCGTGCCGTGCTCAAATTGCCACGACTCCCGGCTGCGGCGCCGGCGGAGGCCCCTCGCGTGCTGACCGACCTTGCGATGTCCGCTGATGAACGGGCACACTTGGACGGAACGTATTCATTAAAACTCGACCGTCTGTCTCCTGCGCTCCACGATTCGTATGCGCAATATCGACGCACGTATCGCGTGTTTGACGAGAATGGGCGACTAATGATTCAAGTGCTGGGTGAAGGGCCCGAACAGCTGTTCAAACAAACCGATGGCACGTTCGCCATGCGTTCGGCGTCGCGCAGTAAAATCACCTTTGTCGTTGGCGCGGGTCACGCGACGAGTCTCAAGCTCGACAGCCAGGGATTCGGATTGCCGTTGTCGGGCGCCCGTGTCGGCGCTGGCGACCCGCAGACATTTCACGGGCAGTTGCGATAAAGCCATTGCTTATTCAGCGGTCGACAACTGCGCCCACTCCGCCTGTAAAATCGCGCATACCGCGATATCCTCAAACTTGCCCCACTTCAAACTGCCGTCTCGCTGCACACCCTCATACTGCATGCCGAGTTTTTCCATCACGCGCCCCGACGCCGGATTGCGTGTGAGATAGTTGGCCGCCACGCGATGGAGTTTGAGTTCGTTAAATGCAAACGCGAGAATCCCGCGGGCCGCTTCGGTACAGAATCCTTGTCCCCAAAACGGCACGCCGAGCCAATATCCAAGCTCGGCGCTCACCGTTGCCGACGCGATACTCAGACCAATGCCACCCATGTATTGAGTGTTCGCGCGATCCACAATGGCAAACGACGCGGCTGTCTGCGCTTCCCATGCGTTCACTTGCATCGCAATCCAAATCTCGGCCGCACCGTCGGGATACGGATGCGGAATGCGCTTGGTCGTGTCCGCGATTTCCCGTGCGCCGGCCAAGCGTTGCAGCGCTGACGCGTCGGTGGGCACATATGGACGCAACGTCAGTCGCGGCGTGTACAACGTTGGTTGTGGTGTGATCGTCGTCATGCGTCGCACAATGTGCTCGTCCCAACCAAATGGGAAGAGCACATATACATCAGCATTGCCCATCCCAGCGTTCGCGCCCACCTTTGCGAAGTCGCCGCCCCGCGCTCTTTCGTCTCTCAGGATATCGTCATGGCCGTCTCGCACGTCGCCTCTCTGTTTCATCGCGCCACGCATCTTGTGCGCGCTGTTGTGCTTGTGGCAACGTGCACGCTCGCGACACACGCGCAGCGCGCGCCCGCACCCGCGCTGCCGCGCGATCCGATGCAAGAAGGGTTGCCACTCCGACCCACACGCACGCTCGCGTTCACGACGAAAGTCGGCAACTGGATGTCAGTCGATGTGAGCCGCGACGGTCAGATGCTGACGTTCGATTTGTTGGGCGACATTTACACAATGCCGATCGCTGGTGGCAAAGCCACGGCGCTCACCCGCGGTATGGGCTTCGACGCACAACCGCGATTCTCACCAGACGGCCGGAAGATTGTGTACGTCAGCGATCGCACTGGCGGGTACAATCTATGGACGATTTCCATCGACAAAAAAGACACCGTACAAATCACGACGGGCAATACCAACACGTATGAATCGCCCGTGTGGACACCGGATGGAAAATACATCATCGCCACGCGCGGTTCGAAACTGTGGATGTTTCCGGTCGCGGGCGGAGCAGGCATACAACTCATTCGGACAGAAGTGGCCGCTGCAGCTGGACGCGGCGCTGCAGCTGGCGGCGCAGGCGATGTGATTCGTGAGGAGGGACCAGCGTTTGGTCACGACCCGCGCTATGTCTACTTCTCGCAACGCCGTGGACGCTGGGTCTACAACACCCCACTTGGCGACTATGACTTGATGCAGTACGATCGCGAGACCGGTCTCGTCACCACGAAAGAGAATCGATGGGGCTCGGCATTTCGACCAACACTCTCCCCCGATGGGAAGTGGTTGGTGTACGGCACGCGCTACGTTGACCAAACACGATTGCGCATTCGTAATCTTGCCAACAACGAAGAGTCGTGGCTCACGGGTGCGGTGCAGCGCGACGACCAGGAGTCGCTGGCAACGCTCGACGTGTATCCGGGCATGTCCTTCACGCCTGACTCGAAGGCGCTGATCACCACGTGGAGCGGAAAACTGTGGCGCATTGCCATGGACACGAGAGTCGCAACAGAAATTCCGTTCGAGGCCGACGTAGTGCAAGCGCTCGGTCCGCACGTCGCGTTTGACTATCGCATGTCCGATTCGTCGACATTCACGGTGAAGCAAATTCGTGACGCAACGCCAAGTCCTGACGGCAAGCGCCTGGCGTTTGTCGCGCTCGATCATTTGTATGTGATGGAGTATCCGAGCGGCGTGCCGAAACGCGTGACCACGGCGTCGGCTGGTGAATTTGAACCAACGTGGAGTCCTGACGGGCAGTGGCTGACGTATACCACGTGGGCTGACAGCATCGGATTCCTCAATCGTGCGCGTAGTGACGGCAGTGGAACGCCGCAACGGCTGACACCGCAAGAAGGGTTGTATACGAACCCGGTTTACAATCCGGGTGGTACGCGCATTCTGGCGACACGAACGTCATCGCGTGCATTCCGGACAACGAGCGGCGGACGTGGCGGCGGCGGTGGAGAACTGGTGTGGATTCCGGCAGCGGGTGGCACCGCAACCTTCATCGCCAATGCCGCAGGCGATGCACATTTTTCGCAACGTGATACGTCGCGCATTTTTGCGTACACCGGCGCTCGTGGCTTGTACTCGATGCGCTGGGACGGCACCGACATCAAACCGATCATTCGTGTGGTCGGCGCCGCAGCGGCAGGGGCAGGTGGCGGAGGCGGCGGCGGCGCGGGAGCAAGTTGGGTGCAGCTCTCGCCCGATGGCGAGCACATGCTCGCGCAAGTCAATCTCGATCTCTACTACATTCCCGATATTCCGTGGCCCGGTGGACCGGAGCCAACAATCACCGTCGGTGAGGGACGTGGCGGTGGTGCCGGAGGAGCCGGCGCAGCGCAAGATTTCCCATCCAGGAAACTGACGGATATTGGCGCGCAATTTCCGCGCTGGAGTGCGGATGGAAAAAATATTCATTGGTCGATTGGTAACGCGCACGTTGTATACGATGTTGTGCGTGCCTACGCGTTTGATGATTCGGTGCGCAAGGCAAATCCAGCGCGTGGCGCGGGTGCGACTGCGGGGGACACTTTGGGTGGCGTGGCAGCGGGCGGACGCGGCGGAGCCAATCGCGCGCTGTTGCCGTCGTACAAACCGGTCGAGACACGTATTCGATTAGCGGCGGAACGGGATATTCCCAAGGCCAGTGTGGTCTTGCGTGGTGCACGCATTATCACCATGAAAGGAGAAGAGGTGATCGCGAAAGGTGACATCGTCATCGTCAATAATCGCATTACTGATGTTGGTCCGAGCGGGACGGTGAAAGTGCCATCCGGTGCGCGCAGCATTGACATGAGTGGGAAAACCATCAGCCCTGGCTTTGTTGATACGCACGCCCATTTGCGCGTGGCGGCCAACGTGCATCGCGATCCGGTGTGGAGTTATGCGGCCAATCTTGCGTATGGCGTGACGACTGCGCGTGATCCACAAACTGGTTCGACGGATGTGTTGTCGTACGAAGATCAGGAAAAGGCCGGCACGGTACTCGCGCCGCGCATTTATTCAACGGGGCCGGGCGTGTTTGCCGCAGAGAATATTCGCAGTCTCGATAACGCGCGTACGGTTTTGAAACGGTACGCCGAGTACTACGACACGAAAACGATCAAGGAGTACCAGACAGGGAATCGTGAAGTGCGACAATGGGTGATTCAGGCAGCCAACGAACTGAAGTTGATGCCCACCACAGAAGGCGGGCTTGACGTGAAGATGAACATGACCGAAGCCATCGACGGCTATAGCGGACATGAACATACGATTCCAACGTATCCGTTGCAGTCGGATGTGATTCGTTTACTCGCAGAATCGGGTATTACCTACACGCCAACCATCATTGTTGCGTACGGCGCACCCTGGGGTGAGAACTATTGGTATGAGCACATGGACTTGCTACACGATTCCAAGTTGCAACTGTTCACGCCATGGAGTGATCTCGAAGGAAAGATCTTGCGACGCGGTGGGTCGGCCGGTGCGGTGACGACAATGGGCCAAGCTGGGTGGTTCCACGATTCGCAATACGGCATGAAGGTGATTGGTGGCGACATCAAGCATCTTGTCGACGCTGGCGGCAGCGCTGGTGTCGGCTCACATGGCCAACAACAGGGCATTGGGTACCATTGGGAACTCTGGAACATCGGCATGGGTGACGGCATGCGTCCGATGGACGCCATGCGCATCGGCACCATCCTTGGCGCCAATGCACTGGGACTCGGCAAAGATGTCGGGTCGATTGAAGTTGGCAAGATGGCCGACCTGGTGATCTTTGACAAAAACCCGTTGGAGAATTTGCAAAACACCAATTCCATCAAGTACGTCATGAAGAACGGCAGACTCTACGAAGGTGCGACGCTCAACGAGATTTATCCGCGCGTGAAAAAGGGTGCGCCCTTTCCTTGGAACGAGGATGATTCGCCAACGCGGGACAAGATGAAGACGGGCGGTCAGCCGTAAGCCGGATTTGTCACGCCGGTTTGAGGAAATGTTCCTCGACAATCTTGCCATCGCGCACTTTGTAGATGGCGATTTCGTTCATGATGTGGCGCACGCCCGTCGGCTTGAACGTGAGGTCGTAGGTGTGCTCCACGGCAAACGTGTCGCCGTTTATCCATGGACCACGTGTGACGCCGCCGTGTACGACGTGATTGTCAAACCACCATTTGGCTTTGCCCCGCACGCCATCGATGCCGCGAATTTCGCGCATCGGGTCACTCACTTCGACGCTGTAAATGTCGTTGTGATACAACGTGTCGAGTGCTTTGTCGTTTTCTCCGGCGTTGCAGAAAGCGACGAGCTGGGTGCCGACGGTTTTGGTATCCATAATTGCCTCACAGGGTGAAGAGCAGGAACTTCTGGCGCAGTGCGCGGCTATCTCTCCCGAGCGCTACGTTGTGGGCGCTGAGACATCTTCTAGGAGACTACCGTGATTCGCAAATTAGCCGTTCTCGCCGCCCTGTCCACGTTTTCCCTTCCCGCTGCTGCGCAAAAGCCGCTGCAAACGGCCTACTTCGCCGGTGGATGCTTTTGGGGCGTTGAGGCCGTATTTGAACATGTGAAGGGCGTCACGAGCGTCGTGTCCGGGTATGCTGGTGGCACCGTCGTGAAGCCGGACTACGAAACCGTCAGCACCGGTCGTACCGGTCACGCGGAATCGGTCAAGGTGGTGTTTGACCCCAACGTCGTTTCATACGAAACGCTGTTGCAAGTATTTTTCGCGGTCGCGCACAATCCTACCGAACTCAATCGTCAGGGACCGGACACGGGCACGCAGTATCGCTCAGCAATCTTCTTTGCGAATGCCGAACAGCAAACCGCTGCAACCGCGTATATCGCTGAGTTGACCAAGGCAAAGAAATTCTCGAGGCCCATCGTGACGCAAGTTGCGTCGCTCGGTTCGTTTTACGTGGCGGAGAGTTATCACCAGAATTATCTCGCGTCGCATAAAACGCAGCCGTACATCATGGTCAACGATTTGCCGAAACTTGATGATTTGCACAAGACGTTTCCGGCGTTGTGGTCGGAGACGGCGAGCAGATAGAGGTAGGGATTAGGGGTTAGGGACTGGAGTTCTCTGCGTAAGACCGCGTCGTGTCGCATTGTTCGCGATAAAAACCGACGGGGTCTCACGCGGTGGAGTGCGCGGCTCATGGCAAATACGACGCTGTGCGCGTTCCGGTTTAACGACTCGCTGAAGTATACGAGCGCGGGCCTTCGCTTGGCCGTCGCGCGATCGGTGAAGGGGTGTGTATACATGAATGTCTACGGTATGCGTAAAATTCACGAATGCGATCGCTGCCGCAGCAGTGCATCCCGCCGTTGATGCCGGTCGCGGTGGAAATCCCCAATCGCGGTTGCCGTCGTTGCCGCTGGCGGGCTGTGGTATCCATCGCGAATGATGTATCGCGTCGGAAGGCGAGTACGGCGAACGCGGTTCGGATGTTTACCTGCAGCTTGCCCACGATTGGAATCATCAATGCGCAGGTTGGGGCCGATGGAGCAAAGAGCGCGGACGTCCGTCTCGTTGCCCGAGGATTGCCAATCATGCACGGGACTACACGTCTCGGTGGTACAGGCGTCGCCGGGAACTCAGTGATACGCAGCGACATCATTCAGGACCGCCGATCTATTCCCTAATCCCTAACCCCTAACCCCTAGTCCCTAGTCCCTAAGAGACAGTACCAACGCCCCAGCGCCCACCAAGGCAATGCCACACCATTCGCGCACCCCCGGGCGTTCACCCAGAAATATCACCGCAAATATCGCTACCAAGACCACACTCAGTTTGTCGACTGGCGCGACCTTTGCCGCATCACCAATCTTGAGTGCGCGAAAATAGCACACCCACGATGCACCGGTGGCCAATGCCGACAATGCTAAAAACGTCAGTGAACGCGCGGGCAGTTCGAGCGGATTGCGCCACTTGCCAGTCGCCGCAACAAAGGCACTCAGCACCACGACGATGACGGCCGTTCGAACAAGTGTCGCGAAGTCGGAGTCAATACCTTCCAGTCCAATTTTCGCCAAGATGGCGGTGCCCGCGGCGAAAACGGCGGAGCCGAGTGCGTATGGAAGCCAACCGGAAGTTGTGGGAGTCATGGGCGACCGCTGGTAACGGGGAAAGGAGGGAAAGCGTAACTTGTAGAGGTGTCTCTGCATCTGCTCACCCCACTTTCTCCGAGATCGCGAATGCTCCCGTTGCGTCCGCCGCACGTTCTACCTCATCGGCTGCGTGTAGCGCTCACTATTGTTGCCACGCTTGCGTGTAGTTCAGTGGCCGCTGCGCAAGCCGTCAAAGCATCAAAACCAGTTGCCAAGGCCGGCGCTTTACCCGCAGCGCTCACGCCTGTAATCCTCGATTCTGCAACGCTGAGCAACTATCGCTGGCGCAATGTCGGACCAGATAAGGGAGGCCGATCCATCGCGTCAAGCGGGGTGAAAGGTCGACCAAAAGAAGCCTACTTTGGTGCGACGGGCGGCGGCCTTTGGAAAACGATGGATGCCGGTGAGAACTGGGCACCCGTTACAGACGGTCAACTCACGAGCGCGTCCGTTGGCGCAGTGGCGGTCAGTGAATCCAATCCTGACATCGTGTTCATTGGCATGGGCGAATCGGCTATTCGCGGCAACATCATGCCGGGTGACGGCATCTACAAAAGCGCTGATGCCGGCAAAACGTGGACGCACGCTGGTTTTCGCAACGTCGATGCTATCTCGAAAATCCGTATTCATCCCACGAACCCTGACGTCGTCTTCGCTGCCGTGTTTGGCAAGTACAGTGTGCCCAGTGCAGAGCGCGGTGTGTTTAAAAGTGTCGACGGCGGAAAATCGTGGCGCAAAGTGTTATATCGCGACGATAAGTCTGGCGCGATTGACATTGCCATCGATCGCACGAATCCCAGCGTCATGTATGCCGCAATGTGGGAGGCGTACCGCAAGGAATATCAGATGTCGAGCGGTGGACCCGGCAGCGGTTTATTCAAGAGCGTCGACGGTGGTGAAACGTGGACGGAGATTACGCGCAACAAGGGTTTGCCGAGTGGGTTGATTGGTCGCATTGGTGTGGCCGTGACCGCGGCGAATCCGAATCGCGTATATGCGTTGGTCGAAAACGACAACGGTGGTTTGTTTAGAAGTGATGATGCTGGTGCGACATGGACGTTGATGAACGAGAGTCGCTCGGTGCGTCAACGCGCATTTTACTACACGCACGTATTTGCTGATCACAAGAATGCCGACGTCGTCTACATGCAGAACACGTCAATGTTTCGTTCCACGGATGGTGGCAAGACGATGAACGCCATCGATAACGGCACACACGGTGACTTCCACGATTTGTGGATCGACCCTGAAGATTCAACGCACCTGGTCGTCGCGAACGATGGTGGTGGTGCCGTGTCGACCAACACTGGCGGGCGGTGGACGGCGGAAGATTTTCCGACCGAACAGTTTTATCACGTGATCGCGACGAAAGGTGTGCCGTATCACATCTGCGGCTCGCAGCAAGACAACAGCACGCTCTGCATTCCATTCAACTGGAACGCGGGTAACGCTGGTGGGCGCGGTGGTGCCGGTGGTGCCGGTGGTGGTCGTGGTGGCGCAGGCGCGCCGCCGGTCGATATCACGGCAGGCGGTGTGGCGGTGTCGTATCCGGTCGGTGGTGGCGAGCCAGGCTACATCGGTGCTGATCCGAAAGACCCCGACATGTTTTTCTCGGGCACAAATAACGGCGGCTATCTCGACAAGTACAATCGTCGCACGGGACTTTCGCGCGAGGTGAATCCGTATCCGTGGTTTTACTCGGGCGAGCCGTCGAAAGACATCAAGGAACGGTGGCAGTGGACGTATCCGATTGTCTTTTCGCCAATCGATCCGAACATGCTGTTTGTGTCGTCACAACGGTTGTGGCGCACGCTCGACGGCGGCCGCACATGGAAAGCGTTAAGCGGCGACCTCACGCGTCACGCGCCAGAAACGCAGGAAAAATCTGGTGGTCCGATTACCGGTGACATGAATGGTCCAGAGGTGTACGCCGTGATTTTTTCCGTGGGGCCGAGTAAGAAAGATGTAAACGTGATTTGGACAGGTTCGGATGACGGGTTGGTGCACGTGACGAAAGACGGTGGCAAGACATGGACAAATGTGACGCCGAAAGACATGCCCGACTTTGGTCGAGTGAGTCAGATCGATGCGTCGGCGTTCAGTGCCGGCGCCGCCTACATCTCGGTGCGCAAACCGCTGCTGAATGACGTGTCGCCGTACATTTTCAAGACGACCGACTACGGCCGGACGTGGACGAAAATTGTGAACGGTCTCGCGTTGGACGAGTACGTGCATGCGGTGCGCGAAGATCCCGCACGCAAGGGACTCCTGTACGCGGCCACGCAGCATGGCGTGCGCATTTCGTATGACGATGGTGCGTTATGGCAGAAGTTGTCGCTCAATATGCCCGACGTGCCAGTCTCCGACCTTATTGTTGAAGGCAACGAACTGGTGATTGCCACGCATGGTCGCGGTTTCTGGGTGCTCGATAATGTCGCGCCGTTGCGTCAAGCGACGCGCACCGTGCTCGCGGCTGACGCGCATTTATTCACGCCGCCAGTTGCCGTGCGCTCAGGGCCCGCCGTGACATTTACGTACGCGTTGAAAGCGGTACCCAAGCGCGCCGTCATGCAGATCATCGATTCGATCGGCGGCATCCTGCGCACGTTTGAAGTGGACACCACACGAGCGGACACGACGGCTCGCCCGGCCGCTGGTGGACGTCGTGGCGGTGGTGCGATTACCTTGCCCATCGCGAAAGGCTTCAATCGGTTGCAATGGGATTTGCGCACGCAGCCCATTGAAAGTTTCCCTGGCATGATTTTGTGGGGCGCCGGCACAAATGGTCCGGCCGTTCCATCGGGTCACTACACCGTGCGATTGATCGTCGACGGGAAAACGCTTGACGTGCCACTCGTGGTCAAGCGCAACCCGCTGTTGCCCGAGGTGACCGATGCGGACTTGCACAAACAGTATGAGTTTGGTCGTCAGGTCCGCGACAAAGCTACGGTCGCGAATAACGCCGTCATCGCGATTCGACGTGTGAAAGCGCAATTGGCGCAACGTCTCACGAAAGCGGCGAGCGATGCGGCCCTCGCGTCAACAGGTGCGACGTTGAAAACGAACGCATCGGCTGTCGAAGAGACGGTGTATCAGGTGCGCAACCAGAGCGGACAAGATCCGTTGAACTTTCCGATCAAGGTGAACAATCGCATTGCCAATCTGCTCAGCATGTCCGAGCGTGGTGACGGTCCGCCCAACAACAGTATGCCAGAAATCTTCGGTATCCTGACCAAGGAACTGAAAGGTTACACAGACAAGCTGGATGTTGTGTGGAAGACGGACCTCGTGGCGGTGAATAAAGAGTTGGCAAGATTGAAACTGCCACCACTCGATCCATCCTGCATAAAAGTCGAAGGGTGCGTCGTGGTGCCGTAAGTTTCCGTTGCAGCCTACGAAAACAAAAACAGTGACCGCGAATTTCGCGGTCACTGTTTTTGTTTGGGCGGCTTCGCCCTTACATGCGCACACCGCCAATCGCACGATCCAACTCGGCCTTCACGGCGTCCAGTTCTTTCTTGAGCGCACTGTATCGAGTCAACGCGTCCTTGCCAACCTTCTGATCAACACGCGCCGTCATGCTACTCAAGTACTGAATGTGTGCTTGCAACCCTGGCTTTCCGTAACGCACCGCCTGCGTATTCAACTTCGCGGTCACGGCTTTCACTTTCGCCAGCGTATCCGCTGCCGCACCTGTCGCCGACTTCAGCCGCGTTTCGGCAGAGCGCGCGCGTGCCACCACCGCATTCACGTCAGTCATCATGTCCCGCACTCTTGCGTTATGCGCAAATTGCTGCTGCAAGTCCGCCGTTGTGATGCCGTCGCTCGCGAGACGCGGATCGATCAGCACGGTGAACGGTACCGTTTGCACCTTGGCACCAGCAGTTAATCGTGCTTGATACGATCCCGGCGGCATGCCAAGTCCGTTCTGATGCTGTACGCTCCACACCACACGATTGAGTCCGACGTTTTTTGTCACAATGTTCATGGTTGCCGGAGCACCACCGCGACCTGGACGACCTTCTGCCATGGCCGCTTCCGGATCTTCCGCGTCTACCGCCGCACCACCGCCACGACCACCGCGTCCTGCGGCAACAAGCGGCGCGTCACTGCGATACGTGTTGACGATCACGCCTTTCGCATCGAGAATTTCCAGCGTAATCGTGTCTCTCGGTACCGACGCGAGATAATACTCGATATTGGGACCCAAGTACTGCGATCCCGTTGCGGTGCGATATCCGTCACGCGGTTTGTAGAGATGCACGGGCTCACTGGCCGTTTGCGGCATCAACTGTGCGAGCGATGACACGTTGTCAATTACCCACGTCGCGCGTCCCTGTGTCGCAACAATCAAATCCTTCTTGTACACCTTGAGATCGTTGATTGGCACGTTCGGCAAGTTGCGCTGGAATGACTGCCAATGCCCACCGTTATCAAACGAGATGTACATGCCAAACTCCGTACCGGCGTACAACAAACCTTCGCGGTCGGGGTCTTCGCGGACGACGCGAGTCGGGGCATCCGCTGGAATACCGTTCGCGCCGTCCGTAATCCGCGTCCACGATGCACCGTAGTTATCGGTGCGATAGATGTAGGGCGCATAGTCGCCCAACAAATAGCGATACACGGCAAAGTACGCCGAACCATTGCGATGTGGCGATGCCTCAATCCACGCGACGCGTCCACCCGTTGGTAAATCTTTCGGCGTCACGTTCTTCCACGTCTTGCCGTTGTCGCGCGTGACAAAGAACGGCCCGTCGTTAGAACCGGTCCAAATAAGACCGGCCTCACGCGGCGATTCCGTGATCGCGTACAGCGTGCTGTAAAATTCTTCGCCGGTGACGTCACGTGTAATCGGTTCACCACTTGCCCCCTGACAGCACGCGGGAAACGCGGTCAGGTCAGGTGAAATCTTTTCCCACGTCACGCCTTTGTCGCGCGTGCGATGCAAATACTGCGAACCGTAGTACAGCACATTCGGATCATGCGGCGAGAGCGCCATCGGCGATACGCGTTGAAAGCGAAACTCCAACTCCCCGCCCGCGTTGCCATACAGCGATTGTCCGCCAATCCAGTAGTTCCGCGACTGTCCGGTCTCCGTATTCATCACGCTGTACTGCCCTTTGCACGATCCGTAGACGGTATTGCGTTCTGTTGGATGCGGAATGATCGGACCGGTCTCACATCCGGGCCCCGTGCGAAAGTTCGCGGTATTGAATGGGTCAGTCACCGAACTGAAGATGTACGTCGAGTTGTCTTGCTGCGCCGAATACAGTTTGTATGGAAACGTGTTGTCGGTGGAAACGCCGTAAAATTCCGCCGTCGGCTGATTGTCTTGCGTCGACCATGTTTTCCCTCCGTCGAACGACACATTCGCACCACCGTCGTTGGACTGGATCATCGTGTTGCTATTGTTCGGATTGATCCAGATGTCATGATTGTCACCGTGCGGCGTTCGCATCGTTGTCATTGTCTTGCCGCCGTCAATTGACTTGTAGAACCCTTCCGCGCCTGCGTACACCACATCTGCATTACTCGGATCCGCACCAAGCGTGGTATAGTAAAACGGCCGTTGCAATAAGGCTGCATTGGCGTTCATCAACGTCCACGACTGACCCGCGTTATCCGAGCGATACAGTCCGCCTCCTGGCAGCGCCTCGATCAGTGCATAAATCCGCTGCGGATTGGCGGCCGTTACGGCGAGATTTGCCTTGCCAATGAGCTCTTGAGGCAAGCCATTCATGCCGCGCGCCCATGTGTCGCCGCCATCGGTGCTCTTGTAAAAACCGCCTTCACGCGATCCACTGATGATCGTCCACGGTTTGCGTTCAATGCGCGACATCCACGCGTACACCACGTTTGGATTGCCGGGCTGCACTTCAACATCCATCGCGCCAACGCTGTCGCTCAGATACAACGTTTTCTTCCACGATTTCCCGCCGTCAATCGACTTGAACACGCCACGCGATGTACTCTTTTTAAACACGTCACCGTAAGCGGCTGTCCATACGATGTTCGGATTGGTTGGATGCACGCGAACCGCGCCGATTTGCCCAACGTCATATAAACCGGCAAAGTCCCACGTCTTCCCCGCGTCTGCCGAACGATAGACGCCGCGTCCCGTGGAAACATTGCTACGCACACCATCGGAGCCGGTGCCGAGGTACACCACATTTGGATCAGACTCGGCGACGACAATTGATCCGGACGAACCGACCGGCACTTTGCCGTCGGTAATTGGCGTCCAGTTTTCGCCGCCGTCGATGGTTTTAAAAACGCCGCCGCTGGCCACGCCCATATAGAACGTGCGTGGTTGCGACGGTACGCCGGTTACCGTGGTCACGCGACCTCCGCGCGAATGCCCAACCAGGCGGTACTGCATGCCGCGCAGTAAGCTGGTGTCAACCGAGGGCATCATCGGAGCGCGTATCACCGCCGCACTCGGTCTCGACAATGTCTTCGCGGGTGCAACGGTCGAAACGGGCACCTTTTGCGCCGTCGCAGCCATCTGCGGTACGACACCCACGACCAGCGCTACAACAGCATATACAACCTTCATCGCGACATCTCGGCGTGACGGTGGAGAGGAGGGGGATGCCGAAAGATGCGTCGAACGCGGTCGGAGGGAAGCAGCAGAGGTAACCATTTGCTCGGCAGTGGTGACCTGAAATAAAACGATTCCCACTCACACAGTTATGTTCGATGGCCTACGCAGTTCGGTTCCGCGCGTTTCATGTCGTGATCGGCATCGCATTGTGTGCGAGTCGGTCGCGCGTCCAGGGACCGTCCGACTTCGATATCACCACACGCGTCGACGAATCCGTGGGACGAATGGCGAGCCTCGGCTACACGGGCGGCGTTCTCGTTGTGCGTGATGGCCACGCCGCATTTCAGCAGCGCTAGGACTACTGCGCTAACCACTCCCACACAATTCGTGAGCAGTCGGCGATGAGCCGCTGTGCGACCCTTTCATTTGGAATGCCTCGCGTGAGCACGGCAATCACGTATGGCGAACGCCCGTTCGGATAGACAATTCCCGCGTCGTGTAGCACGCCGGTGATGGAACCTGTTTTGTGTGCCATGCGGGTGCCGCCTGGCAAGCCGGCCGGAATCTCGTCGTTAAATGCTTGCGCCTCAAGGATAGACAGCATGTCGCGCGTCTGCGCTGCATTGGCCACTTTCCCCTGCTGTAGAGCGGAGAAAATCGCGACCAGATCGTTGGCGGTGGTGGTGTTGTTCAGTCCCGCACGAAACGCGACGTTGTCTTCGACACCGCGTCGCACCATCATCTGCGTTGCACCAAACGTACGCGTGAGTGCGGTGATGCGTGTCGGATCGAGCAGCGTGATGAGCGCGTTCGTGGCAAGGTTACTGGAGTGCGTGATCATCCGAAACGCCAGGTCGCGCAACGGGACAGTCTTGCCAACAAACGCGTACACGGTGCTGTCACTGTCATCGGTCGGACTTAACGAATACGGTGACCCGTCAGCAATAGACTTGAACGTGTTGACCAGCGGAAATGGTTGTGTCGATGCAAGACGTTTCGCTTGAAACTCGCGATGAAGCGCGAATAGGACTGGCACTTTCATCGTGCTTGCCGCGTGAAAAACTGTGTCTCCATTTATTGATAAACGACGACCATTCGCGAGCTCGTGCACGGCGATGCCGACCTGTGCGCCAGGTACGGTGGCAATGCGCGCCTCGAGGCGCGCACGGATCGTATCCACACTGACACGCTGGGCGAACCCAGCGTGAAGTGGTAGCGCGATGACGCAGAGCAGGCGCGCAACGGGATGACGCCAAGGAACACCAGGTTTCATACGTTCGCTCGAAAGAAGTGGCGCGCAAACCAACTGCGATCTCCTTTCGGAAACTAAGACATCGCCGCGCGGTTAGTTACGATGCGCGCGTTCGCCGGGTGGGCCACCTTTCGGTGCATCACGCGGTGGACGTGGCTGCGCCGTCCGCACTTCACCAGCGGGCGGTCCACTCCGCGTTTCTCCACGTGGTATACTGCGGCCTTCGTTCCTCGGCTGCGACTCGCGTGTTGGCTGCGACTCGCGCGTCGGTTGCGACTCGCGCGCGGGCGGTGACTCGCGAGATGGCTGATTGCCAGCGCGACCAAATTGCATGGTTTCGCGACTGCCGCCTTGTTGCGCGTCGCGCGGACGTTGACGCTCAAGTTCACGCTGTGTCACCCGAACGTTGTTGTTGTCGCCCTGTCGCGTGTCAGGACCGCGTGGGCCGGCGCGACGATACGGTTCCGGCGTTCGGGTGATAGGGCGCGGATCGTTGCGCGGCTCGTACCGCGGCGCATTGCCGTATCCGCGAGGATTCACCACGCGATAATCGCGCGGATGATCCCATCCTGGATAGCCGTACACAACGCGGTGATTTGTCCACTCAAACCCGCTTTGTCTCCAACCCCAGGGCTCATACCATCCACCTAATCGCACGCCGTAGCCAAAGTAGATGGCGGACGATACCACATAACGCGGACGCGGCGGATAGTACACGACGTACGGGTCGTAGTAAGGCACCACGACATACGCGGGATTCACGGGAAGAATCTCGATAACTGGTGATGACGACACTTGCAGCTGTTCGTTGGACTGCAAAAATCCGTACCGTTGTGCCTGTGCACGCATGCGCTGTACGGCATCCATCACGTCAGCGTGCTGCGTCGTAAAAGCATCACCGATTTCGTCGGTCCACGGTGCCGCCGATGCCATCATCTGCAACACTGTAGGAAACGCCACCATGGCTTGCACGCTGGGATCCCACATCACGCGATCATTCGCCAACTGATCCGTGAGCTGTTGACCCGACATGCCGCGATGCGCACCGAGCCACTGCGCAGCGATGGGAATCTGCTGTGGGAATGTGGCCGCGTTCAAGAGCTGGGCGAGTAACGGATCCGGATACAACGCAATGGGCGACACGATGCGATCCAGCTCTGTTGCATCGTATGAACGCTGTGACTCGACCACCGGCGGCTTCGGTGCGGTGGGCAATGGCGCCCCGCGTCCGACCTGCGCATGGGCCACGCGCGATACGGTGAGCACGCTCGCAATGCTTGCCCACACCAGCAGCAGCACACGGGCTCGCGACACACTCGTGCGCGCTCTCACCGACGTTGTTTGCGCGACTCGCACTGCGGTTCTGGAAGTCATGATGGCTCCGATCTGTTGGCAAATGATCGTTGTCGCATCGCATCGCGACGTTCTCGCGTGGAGGACACCGAATTCCCGGTTCGTGGACACTGCCCGTCGATGCATCTCTCGTAAGTCGTTGTCCGGCAACAGCGATCGGCGACGTCCACGTAGTGTGTCAACTGGCATGCGTGTTGATACTGCAGGACTAGTGCCGGTCACTTCAACATTGGAGTCTCAGATGAAGCACGTCTCACTCACTGCCACGCTCCTGCTTTTTGCAGCGACGCACACCGCGTCGGCCGGGAAGCCTATCGGGAATTCGAACGGAGACCCGAAAGTTCGTGTACGCTTGTCCGAAGATGCACTCCTCACTGGCGAAAACGCCAAGGTAAAAGTAAAAACTGCGGTGGACGGGCACCTTATTGTCCTGCGCATGGATAGTGAGGGTCGCGTGAAGGTGCTCTTTCCCGTGGACCCGACAGATCAAGATCGTATTCGTGGTGGCAAAGAATTGGAGGTGCGCGGTCGGGGTGATCGCGACGCGTTCACCGTGAGCGAACGGGCGGGTTCGGGACTTATTCTCGCCGCGCGAACCGATCAACCATTCAACGTCAACGGGTTCGTCTCTGGTGACCGTTGGAACGTGTCTGCCTTCGTGCCCGATAGCGTCGGTCGTGATCCGGAAAGTGCGCTGCTCAACATTGTCGATCGCATGACCGGTGGCCACTTCGACTATGATGTTGCCGCCTATCACGTAGGTGCACCGTTGCCGAAAAACGTGTACGGACCGTCGCGGTATGCGCGATACGGGAACTGGAATGATCCGTGGTATTCACCGTACGGCATCAACTATCCGTACTATCGTTCCGGACTTTCGTTCGGTCTTGGCTACGGCGCATACTTTCCGGTAATTCGTCCCGTCTATCGCGGGCACGGTCGGCGCTAACAGTCCCGCTGGCATGATGCGAGTGCAGTAGCCCCACATTGAACGCGACGCCAATTTACGAGAGTCTCGTCACCACGGAGTCTCAGTGAATTCGGCGTCGCGTAGCCGTTTGGTCGTGTGCGTAGCGGGAATTGTGTGGTACAATTGCATACTCTTCGTTTCGCCGGTGGCTGCGCAAAAGCTCACGCAAATTGGCACGACGATGGTTGGCAACCCTGTGTTGCTCGAGACCGGGACCGTGAGTCGTGCGAACGGTATCGTGAGTGCGACGGTACGTGCGCGCTTCGTTCAGCCAGTCAAAACGCCGGGCGGTGATTTGCGAAGTTCACGGACGGTTGCGATGTTCGATTGCGCCAAGTGGGTGGTCGCGGTGAAGGAAAATTGGTATTTCCTCGACGACAAGTGGAGGAAAATCGGCAGCCATAAAGTGGTTGGGATTCCGGGGTACGGATCGCCGATCAAAGGTTCATTGCCCGATGTCGCGATGACCTATCTTTGCAAAAAATCGTAACGGCCACCGAACACCCTATGGATCTGCTCACGGCACACGAAGTAGAGACCGCGCGCGCTATTGTGGCGCCGCACGTTCTGCCCACACCGACCCATTGGTGGCCGCTCCTGAGCGAGCGCCTGGGCGCGGACGCCTTTGTGAAACACGAAAATCACGCTCCGCTCGGCGCGTTCAAGGTGCGCGGTGGGGCAGTGTATTTGCACGAACTGATCGCGCGCAATCCTGATTGCCCGGGTGTTGTTGCAGCAACGCGCGGCAATCACGGACAGTCCGTTGCGCGAGCTGCGGCCGCGTTCAATCTGCCGTGCACCGTTGTCGTGCCGTTCGGCAATTCAAGAGAAAAGAACGCGGCGATGCGCGCGCTCGGTGCCACACTCGTTGAACATGGTAACGACTTCCAGCAAGCGCGCGAGCACGCAGCGTACTTGTCACAACAACGCGACCTGCATTTTGTGCCGAGCTTTCATCGCGATCTCGTGCGTGGTGTGGCGACGAGTTGGATGGAATTCTTTGAGAGTTTTACGATGCGCGACACTGAATTTCCCGATGTTGTTTTCGTGCCCATCGGACAAGGCTCTGGCATTAGCGCGTGCGTGTCTGCGAAAGCCATTGTTGGCGCATCAACGCGCGTTGTCGGCGTAGTGTCGGCGCACGCGATGGCCTATCACGATTCGTTTCTTGCTGGTCATGCAGTGGAGCGTGCGGTCACGACGCAACTGGCCGACGGTTTAGCGTGCCGTGTGCCTGACGCCGATTCGCTCGCGCTGATTTTGCAGTATGTGCACAGCATTGTGGCCGTCACGGATGGTGAAGTGGCTATCGCAATGCGACAGCTTTTTACTGACACGCAC
The DNA here is from genome assembly GCA_043744935.1 of Gemmatimonadaceae bacterium. GTDB lineage: Bacteria > Gemmatimonadota > Gemmatimonadetes > Gemmatimonadales > Gemmatimonadaceae > Gemmatimonas. The sequence goes on along the minus strand of JAYTTR010000311.1, from coordinate 1,355 downwards.
AACGTTGCCGAGGGTGCGGGTGCAGCGTCGTGGGCGGCGGCGATGCAACAGCGCGAGCAGTGGGCGCTGCAACGCGTGGGCATTACGCTCTGCGGCGGCAACGTGGACGTCGACGTATTCGCGCGTGTGCTCAGCGGCGTTTAAACGCATAGACTTCAAATTCGCCGCCCGCATACAGGCGATCTCCGTCAATCGCCGGAGTTCCCAACAGTCCCTCTTGTCCATCTGCGCGAAAGGTGTGGCGCTCAATCGTCCAAACGCGACTCCCATCGCTGAGGCGCAACACGGAAAGCTGGCCACCGGCGAGCGCGACATACACGAAGTCCGCATCGGCCGCGATGTCCGTCGGCGAGCCCAGACCTAATTGCACCGTCCACAACTTCCGCAAATCGGCAGCGGCCAGCGCCGTGACGCGGCCACCGGTGCTCGTCAAAAGCACCGTTGATCCTATGCTCGCCATGAAGCGAATTTCGGCGCCGTTTGTGGATGCGACCGGGTCGAATACCGTGACGGGAAGGGTACGCTCGATGGCTCCCGTCGTGCGCGACAGCCCGTAGACGGCACCATCCCCCGACGGGGCAACAACGAACGCGCCGACAACGGCCACGCCGGTGAATGAACCGGATGGATTGCTTGTACTGATGTTCGGGAGGGGAGTGTTCCACAAAACGGCACCCGTCACGGCATCAAGTGCGGCGACACCTGTCGTACCGCGAACGCCCGTGGTAATCATGTACGATACATACACCACTCCGCCGACAACGACTGGATTATATACGCCGATCGGGGAGTTATCCGTCGCAACCCGCGTCGCCCAACGTTCCGTTCCAGTCTTGGCGTCGACCGCGAAGACATGACCGCTTGAGGAGCCGCAGAATACCGTGCGCTCGTTCGACGTTTGACGCACAAAACCTGGGCCCGCACCTACAGTCGGGATGTACTGCCACAACAGCGAACCAGTCCTTGGGTCAACACCGAACAAGTCTCGGTCGCCGATGACCAGCACACCGTCAACCAATTGCAAGCCCTTCCCGTTTCGAGAAGCGTCAGTCACTGGCACTACCCGCTTCCAGCGCAGCGCGCCAGTGGTTTTGCTCACCGCCGACGCTATGTGGTAGTAGCTGTATAAATACAGAATGCTGTCGTCGACCACCGGACGTATCTGTCCCGATGTGCTCGAATCGCGCCAGATTAGCAGAGCACGCGGATCCAGCTGCGCAGGCGGTCCCGGCGGCCCTGCCGGCCCTTTATTGTCGGACCGGCAGGATAGCGCGGGAAACAGGCTGATCGCAAAGATGGTGACGATGAATTTCGACAATGATCCTCCGAAGCTGTGACTGTGACCCGGACTTCTT
>JAYTTR010000310.1:0-24705 GCA_043744935.1 Gemmatimonadaceae bacterium | reverse complement strand
ATTCAACATGCATGTCCGACAAAAACTCGAGATAGGTAATGGTGCTCGGATCGTCAGCGAGCAGTGCGAGAAATTCGTGAAATTTCTCGGTGGTTGTGTTGTCGCTACACGGTGTTCCAATGACGTACAGACGTTCCAGTCCGAAGGACGCTTCCAGCGCGCGCAACGCATGTACCTGACATGCCACTCCAATGAACGCGAGTCGCTTGTAGCCCAGGGCGACGGCCTTCTCGACCAGCGCTACCAATGGCGCATATCCCATCTTCATGCCACGACAGTCGGCCATCGCCGCCGCGCTGGTCACCAGGGCCGGTACCGGACGCCACCGATCACTCGCATCCGATGTTGTCGCAATCACCACGTCAACCAAGCCGCGCGACAACAACTGGGCACCCAACGCCGTCGTAATACCCGACCATTGCGCACCGGCAAGCGGCGTTGCCAAGCGCGCCCGGTGCATCGCGCGAAACGGTCCGAAGTACATCTCATCGAGCCGCGATGCATCGCGCGTACGCCCGTGCACCACACGCTCCAACTCGTCGTATCGCGGGTGAATGAACTGACACGCTTTGCCACACTGCGACGGATCGCTCGAGCGCGACACACCGCAGTCGGTACACAAATCGCGATGGGGCGCATCTGGAAGGATGGGCAAACCACGCCCCGGCACCCGCAGCGTCAAGGGAATACTCACGCTTGCAGCACCGCCGGCAACAGATCGCGGCGTTGACGGAAAACATCATGCGCCCGCTCGCTCGAGGCACTGCGCATGGCGAGTACGGCGGCCACGCCGAAGAGCATCGCCTGGATGAGAAACACCACGAGATATCCGCGAATGGGCGAGGCCGTGAGCGATCGGGCAACGTCGACTCCAACCGCGCCAAGCATCGTGCCTATCGCATAGGCAATGGCTTGTGCTGCGCCAAAGACACCAAGCCGCAAGCCGGCGCGACCGTCGGACTTATCACCGGTGAGCGACATCATCGAACCGATCGCCCCAATGGCGAACACGCCGTTGGCCACGCCAAGCAACAGCACGACCGCACGGAAGTACGACACGCTGGCCACCGCCGGCGCTGCAACCAACGCGACATAGGTGACCGCCGACGCAACGCATCCGCCCGCAGCCCAATGTCGCAATTGCCCCGTACGCGTCGCGAGCAACGCGGCGAGCACCATGCCGATCAACACACCGCCATGATGCATGCTCGACAATTTTGTGCTCGCGCCCGGCGTCATACCAAAGGCAATGCCCGCGAACGGCTCGAGAATCAAGTCTTGTGCGCTGTAGGCAAGCATCGCTAAAAACACAAAGCCCGCGAAGCTTCTCGCCGCGGGTTCACTCCAAACACTCGCCATGGCATCGCGAAACGACATAGAAGGCGCGCGCACAACGGTGACGGTCGTCGCAAGTACTGCGGTGCGCTCGATGCCCAGCGTCGCGAACACGCCAATCAGTACGCCGATTGCACCGATACCGCCCGCAATGGCAATGAGACGCGTGAACGAAAATGGATCGAGTAACGCACCCGAGATTGCGGCAGTGATGATGATGCCAACAATCATCAAAATCCACGTGATCGCTGCGGCCCCCGCGCGCTGCTCCGGTCGTGCCAGCTCGCTCATGAGTGCGAGCAGCGGCGTGCCGGCCGCACTCACGCCGGCACCAAGCACAATGCTCGCAATCGACGCCAGCACAACGCCGAGCACCGGTTGGTGCGCCATCACCGGAATACTTGCTGCCACGCCGATGCCACCAATAGCGCAGACCGTCAAGCCACCAACAATCCACGGAGTGCGCCGTCCACTGCGATCACTCGCGTGACCAAGTTTCGGCCGCAGAATCAGTTGCACGCCGAAATGTAGCGCGACCAGGACACCCGGGATTGTCGCCGGCAACGCAAGCTCCACCACGATCACCCGATTGATCGTGGTCGTTAACAACACAACGACAGCGCCAATGGCGGCTTGCACAACACCGAGTCGCGCGAGCTGCCACCAACTCATCGGAGCGCGACGATCGAAGGAGTAGAGCGTACCGCAAATGCGGCGATCATCATACCCGAGATAAAAAATGGAACGCCGGCCGCACTCAACCAGAGCGCGCGTTCACGGGGGGACTTTAAAAAGCGCGACATCATCAACGCTTGCAGCAGCACCAACACGGTGATCGCTCCGGCGTGCCACGGTCGTGACCACAAGAACAGCAACGCACTGGCCAGACACTGCGCAACTAGCATGATGGCTGACGCGACGCGCGCCGCACCCTGCGCACCCAGTAGCACCGGGAGTGATCGCACGCCCATCCGTTGATCGCCTTCGATCGATTTGAAGTCGTTGAGCGTCATGATGCCGTGTGCGCCGATCGAGTACACGACGGCGAGCAGCAGTATCGGCATTGGCGGCAGATGATTGCCCAGCATGACCCCGGCGCCGACGACCCACGCCAACCCTTCATACGTGAAGCCAACCGCAGCATTTCCGAACCAGCCATTCTGTTTCAGGCGAACCGGCGGTGCACTGTACGCCCACGAAAAAACCAAGGCGAGCGAAACGGCGCCGATGCCAAACGTACCGAGTGGGATCGACACGAGCAGTGACAGCAGCGTCCAAAGGATAGCGAGTCCGAGTCCCCACATACCGGGAATGCGACCTGATGGGATGGGTCGATTGGGTTCATTGATCGCATCGACATGTCGATCAAACCAGTCATTGACCGCTTGACTTGACGCGCAGACAAGAGGGCCGGTGATGCAGATGCCGAGTGCCAGCAGCGGTAGTTGATCACCGAGGGAGACGCCGGTGGAGACGGCTCCGCATATGAATGCCCACATCGGCGGGAACCACGTGACCGGCTTGAGCAGCGTCAAGACCGCTTTCAGGTCGGGGCGCGCTCTACTGGACCGTAAAGGAAAACTTACACTCATGGTGTCTAGTCTAGTTTACAGTTCCAAAAAGCAACAGGTTTTATTGCGCGTACGTCGCCGAAAACGCGTTAACTCAGCGTTTCTTCTTCTGGGTCGATCTCGGGTGCGGAAAGGCGGTGTCGCCGCAGCTTGACATAAAGGCTTTGGCGGCTCACGCCGAGCACTTCGGCCGCCGATGTTCGGTTGTCGTTGGTGAGTTCAAGGGCTGCTTCTATGAAATGCCGCTCGACCAAGTCGACGGTGTCCCGGACGAGGTCGCGCAGCGATACCCGCCCGACCAAACCGGTCAGCTCCTCGACAGCACGCGTCAAATCGCGAGCTCCCTGCGGCCCGCTCGCCAAGCGTCGGCCGATGTCCCGCACGGCAAATCCGATGCACGGTTCATCCCCGTCGGGTACCCACACTGCCGAAACCTCAACTTCGCTTTGACTCCCGTGGGAACCACGTGCAGTCGTTGCGATCAGTCGGACGGCACCATTCTTTTTCAGCATACCCAAGAACACCGGGAAATCAGCTCCCGGACGTCCGATATAATTCGAAATTGGCGTATCGCGGAGCTGCTCTTCGTGGACCAATTCTGCCGTGTCGAGGAACGCGCGATTGGCCGTGAGGATGTTGCCGGTAAGGTCGGTGACCACAAATCCGTCAGGCGAACGCTCCAAAAGATCGAGCAAACGCGCCGGCGACTTCGCCGTAATATCGGTCATCGGCACCGGCACTGTCTCCGCCTGCGCGAACCGGACGAGCAGCAGCGTCGAGGCTTCTTGACGGAAACACGATGCGGACGCGTGGTAATCGCGGGCTCCGCCAGCCAATGTCAGCGTAATGTCGCCCGCGCGACCGGCGCTCCGCGCAGTGTTCAGTAGCTCGTCGAGGAGTCGCGCGCCCGAGGCGCTTACGCCAAATGGAAAGGTGCGACCGATGAGGCGATCCGGTGCTTCACCGAATACTGCTCCGGCCGCGTTATTCGCATCCAGCACCTTGAGGGACGAGGCATCAATAACGAGGATGCCGTCGCTCGCGATCTGAAAAAGCAGCCGGTACCGCGTTTCGACATGGCGCAGGCGCCAGTAATCGCGCTCCATGGCTTGCTGTGATTCGACGAGACGTTGTTGCAACGCGGACACGTGTCGCATGTCCCGTCCAACGGCCACGAATTGGCCGTCTGTCCCCACGCGCAACGCCGTGTAGGTGACCGGCACTTCGACGCCATCGCCAACGCGGTGGTTTACCTGGCGGCGCTTTGAAACGCCCGCGACGCTCGCCTCACGCAGTATCGTGTCGATCTTGAGACGAGTTTCTTCTGTGACGGTGTCCACCCACGCCCGCCCGACCCACTGTGCAGCACCTTCGATCTGCGAATCGCCGTTGCCAACAGTTACCTCACGGATGACTCCTGTGGCATCCATGACAAGCGCCACGTCGCTCGCCACTGCCAAGAGCGCAGCAGCGGTCGGCGCATCGATTTCCCCGAATGTGCGATCACTCGCTTCGAATGGTTTCACTAAGCTCGCCATAACTTTGAGAGGCCTCCCGACCACGACGGTGAGAAGCTGTCGATTGCGTAACAGCGAGTAGAGCACGCGCGACGTCAGGCGCTTCACGAGCATCGGTCGCGTACGCATCGGCGCCGACCCGAGCCACCATCTCCGGCTCATCGACGAACACTTTACCGCCCACCATGACCTTTACGTGGGGATTCCGTGACGCTGCGCGCAGCCGACGAATTTCACGTTTCAAGGACGACATCCGGCTCTCACAGCCGACCGAGAAACCGATTACGTCGTAGAACTCGTTTGCGACCAACGCCATCAGGTCGCTCTCCGTCCACGGCGCGCCGACCAGCACCTGCCAGCCATCGCGGAGCAAGAACTCCGCTACAATGATCAAGCCTAATGTATGCTGCTCACCAGGTACGCAGGTGAGGAGCGCGTTGCCAACAGCGGCGCCGCGACCCGTATCCGCCAGGAACGCCTGGGACAGGTCGCGCAGCATGCGCTGCATACGACCCAGCGCAACCGTCACCTCGATGAAATCGCACTCGTCGGAATCCCACAGCGTGCCGAGACGTCGAGCAGCGGGTGATAGCAAGTCGACATAAATGGCATCGATGGGCGTGCCATTACCGATGAGGTCGCGGACAAACTGCACGGCGACGCCGTCATCTGTCCCTCGAATGGCCGCCACGAAGGAGGTGACGTCGGCGTCGGACAACTGTCGGACCACCGCCGCCACCAACGAGGGCGGAACAGCGCCAACCCGATGGCTCACAAGCAGCCGCGGGAGGATCTCGTTCTGAATCGTGCGCTCAAGGCGCTCGGTTCGGCGGCTGGTCGCGTTCTTGGCGTCGGCGGTGTTGGCCATACCAAGGGCTCCGATGTCGAGTGATCGATCCACGTCAGTATTGAAGGAAGCGCCGATCATTGCTGCTCTGCCTCCGAGGCGCAAGGACGAAAAACAGTGCAAATCGAAGATTGACACGCCTCAGCAGATTGTCAAGCAAACTTGACGTCAATCTTTCTTGACAACTTCTGCCGCCGTACCTACCATCGATCACAGGGAAGCGAACCACCGATACACGATGGCGAGATGACTGTTGCCACAACTAATTCGACGGCTGCACTAGAAGCGGTCCGTGCACCCCGGGAAGCCGTAGCGGCCCCGGCCGTAGTTGGCGCCCTGTATACCGTCGAGGAGCGCCGACGCCGTGATGCGTCCAAGTGGACCGTCGTGCAGGGGGTGCTCGCGCCTCTCCAGTTTTTGGCGATGGCAATATCCGTGTGTCTGGTGCTGCGCTACCTCGGCACGGGAACGGGGCTGCAAATCGCGAAGGCGTCCATCGTTGTCAAGACACTCATGCTCTACACGATCATGGTGACGGGCGCGATTTGGGAGAAGGAGGTGTTTGGGCAATACCTGTTTGCCGCGCCTTTTTTTTGGGAAGACTTCGTCAGTTTTTTCGTGATTGCGCTCCACACCGCGTATCTCGTTGGCCTGGCACGGGGATGGCCGCCAAAAACGCTGATGGTCCTCGCGCTCGTTGCCTACGCGACGTATGCCATCAACGCCGTCCAGTTCATTCTGAAACTGCGTGCCGCGCGACTCGCTGATCGCGTCACCAACGTGAGCGCGCAGTGACATCAATGATGCCCGCGTCGCTGCTGAGCGGATGTGTAGACGGAGCACGCGCCGCCGGAGGCACCGCGCTTCCTGTCATTCGCGAACGCGGGCAGCACGAAGTGTTTTGCGGGTTGACCGGCATTGTCTGGCTCCATCGCAAAATGCAGGATGCCTTCTTCATGGTAGTCGGATCGCGCACCTGTGCGCACCTCGTGCAGTCCGCTGCCGGCGTCATGATTTTCGCCGAGCCGCGATTCGGTACGGCCATTCTTGAAGAACGCGACCTCGCGGGTCTGGCCGACGCGAATGAAGAACTTGATCGGTGCGTGAGCATGCTCCTTGAGCGCCGTCCCGACGTGAAGACACTCTTTCTCGTCGGCTCATGTCCGTCCGAAGTTATCAAGCTTGATCTGCATCGTGCGGCGGAACGTCTCAACGAACAGTTTTTTCCGCGCGTGCGGATCTTAAACTATTCGGGCAGTGGCATCGAAACCACGTTTACGCAGGGCGAAGACATGTGCTTGAAAAGCATGGTGCCGCACTGTGCCGACACCACCACCACCACACCAGAGTTGCTGATCGTTGGCACGTTGGCGGACGTGGTCGAAGATCAATTCAGGCGCATATTTGACCAGTTAGGTATTGGTCCCGTACGCTTTTTCCCACCACGACACGCGCGTGACTTGCCGCCCGTCGGTGCAAACACAAAACTTTTGCTCGCGCAGCCGTTCGTCAGCGAAACGACGCGTGCATTGATGGCCCGCGGCGCTGAACTTTTATCCTCGCCCTATCCGTTTGGTGCTGAAGGAACGACGGCGTGGTTGGCGACGGCGGCGGCGGCCTGGAATATTCCCGCCGAGCACTTTCGACGTGTGATCGCGGCACCAGCGGAGCGCGCGCGCAAGGCACTCGAACGTTATAGAGCGCGCCTTGCCGGCAAGCGGCTGTTCATGTTTCCCGATTCGCAGCTCGAGATTCCGTTGGCGCGCTTTCTGTACCACGAATTGGGCATGGAACTCGTAGAGGTCAGCACGCCTTATCTCGACAAGTTGATGATGTCGGCTGAACTACCGTTACTTCCGCCAACTGTGCAACTCACTGAAGGGCAGGATGTTGAGCGGCAACTGGATCGGTGCCGCGCTGCACAGCCCGATCTGACGGTGTGTGGGCTCGGTCTCGCCAATCCGCTGGAAGCGTTCGGCCTGCGTACGAAGTGGTCAATCGAACTGGTATTTTCGCCAGTGCATGGTTTCGATCAGGCCGGCGATTTAGCCGAGCTCTTTGCGCGCCCGCTTGAGCGCGCTGACCGCCTCACGGTGTAGCGATGCAACTCACTTTGTGGACGTACGAAGGACCACCGCATGTTGGCGCGATGCGCATCGCCACGTCGATGGAGGGCGTGCACTACGTGCTGCACGCACCGCAGGGCGACACGTACGCCGACTTGCTCTTCACGATGATCGAGCGTCGCGACAAACGCCCGCCCGTCACGTATACCACGTTTCAAGCGCGCGATCTCGGCGGCGATACGGCGGAGCTGGTGAAGCGTGCCGTCCAAGCCGCATATGACCGGTTCAAACCGCAAGTAATGCTTGTTGGCGAGTCATGTACGGCCGAGCTCATTCAAGACCAGCCAGGCACGCTCGCGCAGAGCATGGGACTTCCCATTCCGGTCGTTCCACTCGAACTACCGGCGTACTCCAAGAAAGAAATTTGGGGCGCGAGCGAAACATTTTATCATCTCGTGCGCACGCTGCTGTTGCCCCTCGCGCCGCCCGCCGGTACGGCACACGCCGTGCGACCCGACACTCGACGACCACGCTGCAATTTGCTCGGCCCAACGCTGCTCGGCTTTCGCAACCGCGACGATGTGCGTGAAGTGACTCGCTTGCTCGCCGACATCGGCGTGGATGTACACGTCTGCGCGCCACTCGGTGCGTCACCCAACGATCTGCGCACGATGCCCGCCGCCGACTTCAACGTGGTGCTTTACCCCGAAATCGCGGAAACGACGGCGCGCTGGATGCAGAAAACATTTGGCATGCCGTATGTGAAAACGGTGCCTATTGGCGTTGGAGCAACGCGTGATTTTCTTCGTGAAGTGGGTATGATTGCGGGTGTGGACGTCGAGCCGCTGTTGTCGCGCGAGCGCGTAGGCGAAGCGCAGGTGAGTGCGAGCCAGAGCCTGTTGCCGTGGTACTCGCGCTCTGTGGATGCGACGTATCTCACGGGCAAGCGCGTTTTCATCTTTGGCGACGCGACGCATGTGCTCGCGGCCGCGCGCATCGCGCGGGATGAATTGGGTTTTCACGTTGTCGGCATCGGCACCTATGCGCGCGAGTTTGCGCGCGACATTCGTGCCGCCGCGAAGGATATGGGGATCGAAGCGCTGATCAGCGACGACTATCTCGAAGTAGAACGCGTCGTCGCATCGTTGTCGCCGGAGCTCATACTCGGTACACAGATGGAGCGTCACATCGCGAAGCGCCTCGGCGTTCCGTGCGCTGTGATTTCGTCGCCCATTCACGTGCAGGATGTGCCCGCGCGGCACTCGCCGCAGATGGGATTTGAAGGTGCGAATGTAATTTTCGATACGTGGGTCCATCCGCTCATGATGGGCCTCGAAGAACATCTCCTGCAGATGTTTCGCGAAGACTTCGAGTTTGCGGATGGCGCTACCGCCTCGCACTTGCAGGCAACGGGACTGAAGACCGCACTGGCTGCTGACGCGTTGACGTCGGTGCCACAGCTGGCGTTTGGCGTTGCGTGGTCACCGTCAAACACAACAGCGGAAACTGCAATTCCGGAACCCGCGGGCGCGGTGGGATTGGCCGAAGAGGAGACGGAAGACGTCGAGATCGGTGCATCCGTCGCGATAGTGCCAGCCGCGACGATGCACTGGATTTCGTCCGCCGAAGCCGAATTGAAAAAAATTCCGTTCTTTGTGCGCGGCAAGGCAAAACGCAATACGGAAGCCTACGCCGCTGCGCACGCTATTCTGGAAATCACGGTCGATACGCTGTACGAGGCGAAGGCGCACTATGGCAAGTAGCACAGTGCCGGTGCGCTTCGTTATTGTCACGCTTGATGCGCATTTGGCTGATGCGTTCGAGCGCGCGCGCGCCGCACTGGTGCGGGACATTCCCGGATTGCACATCAGCATGCATGTTGCCGCTGATTGGGGCGGCAATGCGGAGTTAGCAGAGGAGGCGCGGCGTGATATCGCGCAGGCAAATTTCATTGCCTGCACGCAGCTCTTTCAGGAAGAGTATGCGAAGGAAGTCACGGCCGCCGTCCTTGCGCGTCGCGACGACGCGGATGCGATCTTGTGCGCGCTTTGCGCGCCGGATCTGGTCAAGTGCACGCGACTCGGACGTTTCGACATGTCGGGTGGCGAGACCCGGTCTCCGTTTTCGCCAATTTCGTTGTTGAAAAAATTGCGCGGATCGCGCGGCGACGGAAAATCGAGCGGTGAACGACAAATGTCTGCGCTGCGCACGCTCCCAAAGTTGCTGAAATTCATTCCGGGGCCCGCGCAAGATGTACGGGCATATCTGCTCCTGTTGCAATATTGGTTGTCGGGAAGCGACACCAACATCGAGCAGATGGTGAAGTATCTGATCGATCGATATGCGACCGGTCCTCGGGTGGCACTGAAAGGCGCGCTCAAGTCGAAGCCGCCTGAGAAGTATCCCGAAATTGGTGTATGGCATCCCACCCTGAAAAATCGCGGCATTGCCGAGTCGACAAAAGCATTGCCAGCAACAAAGGGCGCGATCGGAACGGTTGGTGTGCTGGTCGGACGGTCGTATTTACTCGCGGACAATACCGCGCACTACGCCGCGGTGATTCGCGCGCTTGAAGCCAAAGGGTTGCATATCATCGCGGCGTTTGCTTCGGCGCTTGATGCGCGGCCAGCCATGACGCAATTTTTTCGTGATGCCAATGGTCGGTCAGTAATTGATGCGATGATCAATCTCACCGGTTTTTCGTTAGTGGGTGGACCGGCGTACAACGATGCGGCGGCGGCGCAAAGAGAATTGCAAACGCTGGATGTTCCATATCTGACCTTGCAAACGCTTGAGTTTCAAACCATCGACGAATGGCGCGCTGACGCACGCGGATTAAATCCGTTGCAGGCGACGTTGCAAGTGGCCATTCCCGAACTCGACGGCGCAATTATTCCAACCGTGTTTGGCGGTAAGGGCTCCACGATCAACGGTAGGGCGGCGGCATCTGAGCCGATCGCCGAACGTGTCGAGCGTGTCGCGGCACGCGTTGCCGCGCTCGTGGCGTTGCGGCGGAAAGAGCGAGCGCAACGGAAAATTGCGCTCATTCTGTTCAACTTTCCACCGAACGCAGGCAACACGGGAAGCGCAGCCTATCTCGCAGTGTTCCCGTCGATGCAGCGTGTGCTCGCGTCGTTGAAGGAGCAAGGCTACACCGTTGAGTTACCAAATAGCGCTGACGATTTGCGCGAACGGATTACTGGCGGCAATCGCGAACAGTACGGTGCGCCGGCCAATGTGCATGCGCGTATTGCCGTAGACGATCATGTGCGTCGCGAACGCTATCTCACGGAAATTGAACGCACGTGGGGCGCTGCACCGGGTAAAGCCCTGACCGATGGCCAGTCGCTCTTTGTGATGGGTCTGCAATTGGGCAACGTGTTCATCGGCGTGCAGCCTTCATTTGGTTGGGAAGGCGACCCGATGCGCTTGCTGTTTGAAGGCAACTTCGCACCGACGCACGCCTTTTCTGCATTCTATCGCTGGTTGAAGGAAGACTACAAAGCCGATGCCGTGCTGCACTTTGGGACACACGGTGCGTTGGAATTCATGCCCGGTAAGCAGGCGGGTCTTGACGCAACCTGTTGGCCAGAGCGACTCATCGGCGACCTGCCCAATGTGTATTTGTACGCGTCGAACAATTCGTCGGAAGGTACGCTTGCCAAGCGTCGTGGCAATGCGACGCTCGTGTCGTATCTGACGCCACCAATCACCAACGCGGGCTTGTATCGCGGATTGGTCGATCTCAAGTCGTCGCTGGATCGCTGGCGGAAGCTGGATAAGTCCGGCGCCAATGAGGCGAACACGCTGCGTGCGTTAGTGCAACAACAAGCCGTTGCCGTGGATCTTGCCACTGCGGCGCCCGCATGGAGCGCGGTCGAGGCGGATTCGCGCATGATGGTGCTACGCGAACGCCTGCTCGAGCTTGAGTACACGCTCATTCCCCTGGGTTTGCATGTTGTTGGCGAGGGCATGTCAGCAGAAGCGCGCGTTGACGTATTGATGGAGATTGCGCGTGTTGGTCGACCCGACGCCGACCTTGGTCCGATCGCGCACAGTGTGGTTGGTAGCGAGGCGTTGCCCGACGTATTGCGCGATGGCGATGTCGTGGCGCGGACTGCAGTGGCGGCGCTGGTCGCACACGGCCGCGTGTCGGACGCCGTGCGTACCGCGCGCGAGTCGTCGCGTGCAGCGGGCATTCGACTGGTTGACGAGAAGGCGCTCGAGCAGCACCTGCAATTGCTGGCGCCCATCGATCCGTTGTTGCGCGAAGATCATGAGATCCCCGGACTTCTGCGCGCACTCGATGCGCGATATGTCGCACCAGCGCCGGGCGGGGACTTGCTGCGCAATCCGCACGTCTTGCCCACGGGTCGAAATCTGTACGGCTTCGATCCGTATCGGGTGCCAAGTGCCGTGGCGGTGCTCGAAGGTCGTGCGCGGGCGGAGTCGCTCTTGGCGCGGCACATCGCGGATGGCAATGCATTTCCAGAAACGATCGCGCTCGTGCTCTGGGGCACGGACAACATGAAGAGCGAAGGAGCGCCACTCGCGCAGGCGATGGCGCTCATGGGTGTTGCGCCGCGCTTTGACACCGTTGGCCGATTAAGTGGCGCACGGCTTATTGCGCTCGAACAACTCGGTCGGCCGCGCGTCGACGTTGTTATCACACTCTCCGGTATTTTTCGAGATCTGTTGCCGTTACAAGTGAAGCTGCTCGCAGAGGCAGCGCTGTTGTGCGCGGAGGCCAGCGAAGACGAGTCGCACAACTTCATTCGCAAACACGCGCTTGCGACGATGCGCGAAACCAATTGTGACATGGCCACAGCAGCGCTGCGCGTCTTTTCCAACGCTGATGGCGCGTACGGGTCGAATGTAAATCTGCTTGTGGAAACCGGACGGTGGGAAAAGGAGGACGAACTCGCCGACCAGTTTGTGCAGCGCAAATCGTTCGCGTACGGCGTGAATGGGCGACCGACGGCGCAGCCGGCATTGATGAAGCGCGTGCTTGGTACCGCGGAACTGTCGTTTCAGGGGCTCGATTCTGTCGAATTGGGCGCGACAGATATCGATCAGTATGTCGAATCGCTCGGTGGCATGACGCGTGTCATTGCGCAGCAACGGGGAGGCGAAGCACCTGCGGTCTATCTCGGAGATTTCAGTGGAGCCGTCGGCAAAGTGCGCACGCTGACGGAACAGGTCGAGCTGGAATCACGCACCAAGATGCTCAACCCCAAATGGTACGAAGGACAGTTGCAATACGGATACGAAGGCGTGCGAAATATTACCGGACATGTAGCCACGACACTCGGTTGGTCAGCAACCGGTGGCAAGAGTGCAGTTCCGCAGTGGGTGTACACGGAAGTGTCAAAGACGTTTGTGCTTGACGCCGAGATGCGTGAGCGGCTTGCGAGCATGAATGCCAACTCGGCGGCAGGGCTCGTGCAGAAATTGCTCGAGGCGAACGACCGCGGATACTGGGCACCGGACGATGCAACGCTCGAGGCGCTGCGCGACGCAGCGGCGGATCTCGAAGATCGACTGGAAGGGGTGTATGCGGCAACATGACGTCCTTTGGGACGCGGAGAATTAATCACATGACGGCAACACAGCTTCCAATTCTGGGCGAAGTTGGCGACGGCGAAGGCAGCTTGCAGGTGCACCTCGACGACAGTCAGAAGATCGACGGTGCGCTGGTCATCGCGGTGTACGGGAAGGGCGGCATCGGAAAATCGACCACGTCATCCAACTTGTCGGCCGCTTTTTCAAAGTTGGGAAAACGGGTTCTGCAAATCGGCTGCGATCCGAAACACGATTCGACGTTTACGCTCACCAAGCGCATGGTGCCAACGGTGATCGACGTGCTCGAATCAGTAAATTTTCACAGCGAGGAATTGCGTCCCGAAGACTTCATGTTTGAAGGCTATGGTGGCGTGCAGTGTATCGAAGCGGGAGGTCCGCCAGCGGGCACTGGCTGCGGCGGATACGTCACCGGGCAAACGGTGAAGTTGCTCAAGGAGCATCATTTGCTCGAGGACACGGACGTTGTGATCTTCGACGTACTGGGCGACGTGGTATGCGGTGGCTTCGCGGCGCCGTTGCAGCATGCCCACTACTGTCTGATCGTGACAGCCAATGATTTCGACTCAATCTTCGCGATGAATCGCATCATTGCAGCAATCGCGGCCAAGTCGAAGAACTACAAAGTACGGCTCGGCGGTGTCGTGGCAAATCGGTCTCGGGAAACGAACGAGATTGATCGCTTCAATGCGGCGGTTGGGCTCAAGACGATGGCGCACTTTCAAGACATCGATGCGATTCGCCGCAGCCGGTTGAAGAAGTGTACGATCTTCGAGATGGAAGATTCTCCGGAGGTGCGTGCGGCGCAGGAGCAGTACATGCTGCTCGCGTCGCGCATGCTGGATGAAGTCGTACCGCTGCCGGCCAATCCACTCAAGGATCGCGAAATTTTTGATCTGCTGGGCTTCGATTGACATGAGCGACGTCGTACGAAGCGCGCCAACTGCAGGGCCAACGTTTGACGGAACGACCGTGGAGGCGTCACACGCCGCGACGCCGTCATATCTCGAGCGACGGGCCTGGGTTGGCGAGTATTTCGACCGCACCGCAGCCGAGAGTTGGAAAGCACTCACGTCTGACGCGCCGGTTTCTCGCATTCGAGCCACGGTGCGTGAGGGCCGCGACCGCATGCGTCGGACGTTGCTCTGCTGGATGCCGGCTGATATGCGCGGCCTGCGCGTGCTCGATGCGGGATGCGGCACGGGGATGCTCGCGATCGACATGGCACAACGTGGTGCACATGTCGTCGCGGTTGATCTGTCGCCCACGTTGGTCGAAAATGGCGCCGAGCGTGCGCAGCTCGCGGGCGTAGCCGATCGGATTGCGTTTCATGCCGGCGACATGCTCGATATCACCCACGGCGTATTCGATCTGGCGGTCGGGATGGATTCGCTGATTCACTACGACTTACCCGAAATTGTCTCATCGTTGCAACAACTCACGGCGCGTACCCGGGGGCCGGTGCTTTTTACGGTGGCGCCTTTTTCGCCTATTTTGGGCACGCTGCTAACGATTGGACGCTTCTTTCCTCGGCGTGATCGCTCGCCCCGCATCGTACCAATTGCAGAGCGCCGTCTGCGACAGGAAGTGGCGTCGTCGTTGCCGCTTTTGGGCTGGAAGATCGGTCGTACAACTCGTATTGAACGGGGGTTCTATCGCTCCCAAGCGTATGAGTTGCATCGTTAACGCGGTTGCGAGCGTGGTGTCGCGCGCACTATGGTCCGCTGCCGCCGGTGAACCCTGTACCGGAACGTGTTTATGCTGACGTCAAGTGGGATGTGGATACTGTTGGTGATCGTTGCGCTGGCGATGTGGTACGTGGTGCGTCGACGCGTCGACGTACCATGTACGGTGGAGCTGGAGTCGAGTCACGATCACTTTCATGCGCATGTTGACCTCCACGGCGTGCTTGTCGACGCAGGTGACGAAGTCTTGGTGCATGGGACGCCAACGCAAGTTGCCTTTGGTACGCAGCGCACGTTTGAGTCGACCGCGACCGTGCAGCGCGCGAGTTGGCTCCGTCGACAGTTTGTCAAATTGACAGGCGGGACAGAACTGTACGAACTTTACGACGTCGGCTTCGAGGGCTGATCGCCATGTATCCAACAGCGACTGCCATCCCGGTACGCGCGTACGCTCCGCCCAACAAATCCACCCAGGCGGCGCAGCAAAGCGCGATGTTGAGTCCGCGTTTTTACACAACGGACTTTCAAGCGATGGACGGACTGCGGATTGTTCCCGAGAGCCGTCAGATGTGGGACGATATTCTCGATGAATTTCGTCGCGATCCAAACAAGGATCATTTCAAACGCAACGCGGACTTCGACGCAGATTTTTCCGCGATGGATCCGGTTTTGCGCACGCAGTTTATCGACTTCCTGGTGTCCTCGGTGACCGCAGAATTCTCTGGTTGTATTTTGTACGCCGAGATCAAGAAGCGCATTAAAAATCCTGACGTGCGTGAATTGTTTGGCTTTATGAGTCGCGACGAAGGGCGACACGCGGGATTCATCAATCACACGTTGAACGACTTCGATGTGGCGGTGGATCTCAGTTTCCTCACGAAGGCAAAAAAGTACACATTCTTTCAGCCGAAATTCATTTACTACGCCACGTACCTGTCGGAAAAGATCGGCTACGCACGATACATCACGATTTACCGCAATTTCGAACAGAAGCCCGACAAACGCTTTCATCCCATCTTCAAATGGTTCGAGAACTGGTGTCTCGACGAATTTCGACATGGTGAAGCGTTCGCGGTATTGATGCGATCAAATCCGGAATTTCTGGAAGGTCGCAACAAGTTGTGGATCCGCTTCTTTTTGCTGGCGGTGTTCAGCACGATGTATGTGCGCGACCATGCGCGTGCGCCATTCTTCGCGAATATGGGATTGGACGTCGACGATTTTGATCGCAAAGTTATTTCGCTCACGAACCTCATCAGCCGTCAGGTCTTTCCGCACACTATCGATACAGAGAGCGAAGCGTTTTGGTCGCTGCTCGATCGTATGTGGCGCACGACCGATGCGATGCGTCGCGTTGAGGAGAAAGGAGGCGTGCTGTCACGCGTCAAGGTAGCATTCCTGAAGGTCGCAAACGGATTCACATTTGTGCGACTCTTTTTGTTGGCGCCGCACAAGCAAGCCTTGCCGGCGGACGTCCGTATGCAACCGGTCTGGTAGCGCATGGCTGGCCCGTCGGCTCTCGCCATCAATACCTGGAAGCGCGTTGGTCCGCGTTTCTTGCCCTTTGCAGACGTCGCCAATGAAGACTTGCCGCTGAGCCGCCTGATGCGGTTGGCGCTGTTCCAGTTGTCCGTTGGCATGGTGCAGACGTTGTTCGTCGGGACGCTTAACCGCGTCATGATTTTAGAGTTGAAAGTGCCGGCATCACTCGTCGCGGTGATGCTCGCGATTCCGCTGTTGGTTGCTCCGTTTCGTGCGTTGGTGGGCTTTCGCTCCGACACCCATCGCAGCGTGCTGGGGTGGCGCCGCGTGCCGTACCTGTTGCTCGGTACTGGTCTTCAGTTTGCTGGTCTCGCGATCATGCCGTTTGCGTTACTTGTGTTGAGCGATGGTCCGCGAGTCGGACCGCGCGCGATCGGCTACATCGGCACTGCGGTTGCGTTCTTGCTGGTTGGGGCGGGCGCGCACACAACCCAGACGGCAGGGCTTGCGTTGGCCACCGACGTCGTGAATGAAGACAAGCGGCCGAGGGTCATCGCGTTGATGTACCTGATGATGTTGCTGGGTACGCTGCTGAGTGCACTCGTGCTGGAAGTGTTGCTGCGCGACTTCTCTGCGGTAAAGCTCATTCAAGTCATTCAAGGGACGGCTGTTTTTACAGTTGTGTGTAATTTGGTTTCATTGTGGAAGCAGGAAGCGCGCGTGCGTGGTGTGGTCCCGTATGCAAAGGACGAACGAAAGCCGCTGTTTCGCGAAGCATGGCGCACGTTTGCGGGCGGCGGGCAAGCAGTGCGTCTGTTGGTGGCATCAGGATTAGGATTTTTTGCGTTCAATTTGCAGGACGTGTTGCTGGAGCCGTACGGTGGAGAAATTTTAGGACTTTCAGTGTCGCAGACGACTCTGCTGACAGGAATCATGGCGTTCGGCGCGGTGCTCGCGTTTGGTCTCTCGGCGGTGTTACTGCGACGACAACATGATCCGATTCGCTTGGCGGCACTCGGCGCGCTGTTGGGAATTGTCGCGTTTGCGATCATTGTGTTCGCCAGTCCGCTGGAAGCACCCATGATGTTTCGCGCCGGTGTATGGTTGATCGGGTTTGGCGAGGGTCTGTTTGGCGTAGGCACGTTGTCGTATGCGATGCGTATGCGGGATCCGTCGCAGCACGGGATAGCGCTGGGTGCGTGGGGCGCCGTCTTTGCCACGGCGGAAGGGCTCTCGTTTGCTTTCAGCGGGCTTATAAAGGACTGGCTCTCGCATTTGGTCGAACGCGGTGCGCTCGGCCCGGGCATGAGTATTCCGTCTGTGCCCTATTCGGTGGTGTATCACCTGGAAATTTTCATGCTGTTCGTCACGCTCGTCGCCCTCGGACCGCTCGTGGTTCGTCGGGTTGGCGCACACGACGCGGTCGATGTCACGCGTCGACCGTTTGGGCTCGCCGACGTTCCCGCCTGACCTTCACCCTCTTCCGGACTCGACTGATGAAGTACATCGATGGTGCAATGATTGCGCTCTACGCGTTCTGGCTGTTTTTCGCAGGGCTTATCATTTACATCCGGCGCGAGGACAAGCGTGAAGGGTATCCACTCGAGTCGCCGCAGGGTCCGCGCGATGGTTGGCCAAAACCGCCGGAGAAGAAGACATTCTTTCATCGTCCGTCAAGCGGGGAGGGCACGCACTGATGTCTGAGATCCGGGCAGTGCCGGCCGACAACTACAACGGATCACCGCTCGTTCCTACCGGCAATCCGATGCTCGATGGTGTTGGACCTGCAGCGTGGGCGAATCGCGCGGACGTGCCGGACATGACCAGTCATGGTGCTGCCAAGGTGGTGCCGATGCGGCTCGATCCTGCGTTCTCCATCGCGAAGGGGGATCCAGATCCACGCGGATTACCCGTCATCGCGGCGGATAAACAAACGGCGGGCACGGTGATGGAAATCTGGGTGGATCGCGCGGAGCCGCAGGTGCGGTACTACGAGGTCAAATTGGCGACGAACGGTCGGCATGTGATGCTACCTGTCGGCTTCGTGCAGTGGCCAAACTTTGGCCTGTGGGGCAATGATCGGCTGCTCGTGAAATCGATTACGGCTGCGCAGTTTGCCGATGTGCCGGCGCTCAAAAACGATGACCGCATCACGCTGCTGGAAGAGGATAAGATCGGCGCGTATTTTGCTGGTGGCCATTTGTACGCGATGGCCTCGCGGAGCGAGCCAGTTATATGATCGGCGAAGAGGCGCGCGCGGCGTCGTACATCCGAGGCGTGCCTCACCCGCTCCCGATTGGCGAGACGATTCTTTGGGAGGGTGCGCCGATGGCACGTGCAGTCGCGCGACACGCGTTTTACCAGCGCGCGCTGCTGGCCTACTTCCTCGCCATGGTGTTGGTGTGGGCGATCTTCACGCCCAACGCATTGGGCAGTAGCGATTTTCTCATCGGACTTGGTGTGCGTCTCGGCCTCACTGCGGCGGTGATGACGGTCGTCGAGATACTCTCTATCGTCGTTGCGCGTACCACATGGTACGCGATCACGAACAAGCGCGTCGTGTTGCGCATCGGCATGGTCATTCCGATGTCGATCAATATTCCCTTTGCGCTTCTCGAATCGGCAGGTGCAGGATCATTCAAAGATGGAACGGGACAGGTCACGTTAAAGATGATGCCGGGCAATCGCCTCGCGTACATCGCGCTCTGGCCGCACTGTCGCATGAGGAACCTCAACAATCCAGAACCAGTGTTGCGCGCACTGCAGGCACCGGCGGCGGTCGGCGGCGTGCTCGCTGACGCGGTTGCTGCTGCGGCTTCGCACGATGTGACATCGCGCCTTGAACGCGGTGTATCTCCGGACGCTACAGCGGATCGACGCTTGGCACCGCAGACGGTTGTGGCGTGAAGAACTCGATGACGGGGAGCGTACGATGAGCGGACCAATTCATTTCGAACCAGAGCCTGGCGCTCGACCCGGTGCGCCAGGCATGCAAGTGCCAACACCTGCGCTGATCATGGCCGGCGTGCTGATCGTAATTGTTTTCACGTTGGCGATTTCTGCGCGGCTCTTTGGGTTTGGCGCATTCAAAGAAACGCCAGTTGCGGTGTTAGCTGAGCGACAGTTGCGTTTTACGGATTTGAAGGACGGCGGTATTATCGTCGAAGACGCCACCACGCATACGCAGGCTGCCCATTTACCGCCGGCGAGCAACGGATTTTTACGTGGAGCGCTCAGGGCGTTGACACGTGAGCGCAATCTCGCGGGCATCGGTCGCGAGACGCCGTTTCGGTTGGTGCGCTATGTCGACGGACGCTTGGTGCTGCACGACCCGGCCACGAAGCAGAGCGTCACCATCACCAGTTTTGGCGCGACGCAGATCGAGTCATTCGATAAGCTGCTCGTGATTGGGCCGACGGTGCCGATGCCGCGCTAACCGCCGCGATTACGGCGATTCTCGCTGGCCCGTTGCTCTAATGGATACGCTGCACGCGAGATCCGCGCCCTCTCGCATGCGGCGGAAAAATATAATGTTCACTGTGTAGGTCAACGAACCGTCCGCATCGAAGCGGCCGGTGAGACGTGTTGTAAATGCCGTGCTCGTGCGCGCCTGATCGGGTTGAATACGAAAGGTCGACGCAAAGTATCCCTCGGCGTCAACATTACTTGGAAAGGTTTCGCCACTGACGATCGCCACGATCAGAGTGTCCGCACCGGGCACGTGCGTCACGATCGCGCGATCCGTCGCACCTGATGGACGATTCCATACACCAATACAATCGCGCGAACCGACGGCGGCTGCGGCCGCATATGTGACCAGATATCGACCACCGACCCCTCGACTGCGCATTTGAGCAGCGCGATCGCGACGCGCTGATCCTGCGGCACGCATCGCGACCGCGGCGGCTGAGGACGGTGCATGAAAACGTACTGGCGTACCAGACTCCGAAATAATTTCGTCAACTTCGTCTTTGCGAAATTCGTGACGCAACCCCGAACGCATGTCGCGGAAGAGAATGGTGCCAGCGCGAATCACTTCTACGCGTCCACGAAGGCTTTGGCCATCAATCAGCCGCACTTCGTCGTACGTCAAAGTCGCGCGAGCGCCCGTGGTTCCACTACTCGGTGTCCCGTCGGGTATGGGCACCGATGCGCCGAGTGCTCGACGCGGCGGCTCCACAAACACCATGCGCGATGTATCGCTCAATGCACTGGATTGCACGGTACTCGAGCGCGCCACAACGGTATCTGCGGCACGCGCCGACCGTGGCGTAGCGATGGAGTCGGCACGGACGCGACTCGGCACTGCCTGCGCGTTGGCGTTCGCCGTGACTTTGGTGTTGTACACGGAGAATGCCATTCGCGTCACGAACGACAAGTACAAAAATGCCGCGACCCCGACCGTGGCGCGCAGTATTTTCGGATTCGCGTGCGCGATCGCGGGGCGCGAATGGCGTATCGTTGTTGCGGGCGGCCGTGCGATTGTTCGCGAGGACGTTGCGCGTGCCGGTACGCGTGGTGCACTGGTTGTACTGGGTCGTCGTGGCGGCACCACAACAGCGATGGTCGACGTTGGCGACGTCACGATGGTCGGCGTCGGCGGTTTGAGCGGCGGTGCAATTCTCAGTTGTTCGGCGCTAATGACGCCAAATGCGAACGCCCACGTTTCTGTGGCCCAACGCGCCATGTCAAGTTGTACAAAGCGTTCTACCGACCACTGCATCACAAACTGCGCGGTGATTGTTTCCCATCGCGCGGCGTCCATGGGCTGGGACAGCCGCTGCACCCCGCCGCGCGCGATCGCTTCCAGCAACAGTTCAGCCAGCGGCCGCGCATCGCTACCCGTTGCGTCGAGCAATCGATTGCGAAAGATGACCAGCGACGGTTGCTGCCAAGTGTCCGGTTCGGCGCGCACGAGGTCGCGCAACGCATCGCGCATCCGTTGGCGAGGATCGCCAGCAAACATCACGTCTGGCTCCGCCTCATTCGGGCAGTCGCTGCGCGACGAAATCGGCCACCGTTAAACAGGTTTGCGAGCGACGCCACCCGAGAATCGCTTCGGTCACGGTCGCACTTTCGCCAGTAAATCCATCGCGCGCAAATCGACCGCGCATCTGAAAGCGCCATGTCACACCGTTTGTGGTTCCGTCGCGTGGCCCCGCTTCGAAGTAGCCACCGTCGGTAATTGTTCCGCTCACCGACCGTGACGACATGACAAACGTGCGCGCACCGGGAGTATGGGTGATCACCTCAACGGTACTGCGGCCACTCGCCAACGCGCGCGCGACGTCGTCGCAACTCGCGCTGCCGTCGACAGAGCGCACGTGTTGTTCGACGCGATACCGACCAGCCACTCCGCGTTGGATTACTGACGCGCCGTCCCCCTTGAGGCTATCACCTACGCGCGCACCAGATGCCGATTCGCTGATCATCGGGGCTTCGCGCGTCGTGTCGGCACGTGGTAGCGCGTTTGTCGAGTCTGACGCGACGATGTGTATGATGTGCTGCGCGTTGTACGCACTGTCGCGCTGCGCATCAACCGTTGCTTTCCCAAAAAGCGAGCCTCGATTATTCAGTGCGCGCGCCAACGCGCCAAAAATGACGAGCCCAGTGCAGGCGAGCAGGATCACGGCCACGCGCTCGACGCGTTGAAACCGCGCCAGCTTTACGGGACTGATGCTGGCGGATTGCCAGCCGCGTCCGGACAAGATCGTTGATCGCAACGTGACGTGGCCACGGACGCGCGGCTGCGTCGACGCGCGCGACGGCACGGTCGATTGTCGTCGCGATTGCGCTGGCACCAACGCGATTGCGCGCGCGGCGCCGTGAATGCCCGGCCACGCGCCAACGCGCGTGCCCGCTGCGCCCACCCGATCATCGGCACGCGAGAGGGGCCATGGGTCAACGTGAAGCAGCGTCGGCTGCGCAACATCGCGCGGGGCAATGCCCAGTGCGGCGCCCCAGGCGTCTACGGCCCATCGTGCGACATCCGGTTGCAGAAATCTCGTCGCGACAAGAAAATGCACGAGGGGCGCTCGTCGGGATTCCCACGCAAGCGTCTGCTCGTCCTGTGACAGGCGCGCGCGAATCGTTGCGCCAACGTCGATGAGGAGATCAGCCAGCGGTTTATAGTCGCTCCCGCACTCGTCCAGCAAACAATTGCGAAAACGTAACGGCGCGTGCAATTGCAGATCACCATGCGCCTCGAGCGTTCGCGCGAGTGCGCCAGTCACGCGCGAAAATGCATCTGGTGCGGAGGGTAGGTGACTGACCATTCGTTGATCCTGTGTCAGCGTCGCATTTCGCGCAACCGTCAGCGCAGCAGATCGAATTGCCACACGCGCGCCGGTATGGTGTCTCGAATTCTCACCGTGAGAGCAGGCACGCATTCCAGTGACATGTTGCGTCGGATTGTCGGTCCGTTCGTGACGTACCACGGTACGTCGCCGGTATTGACCAACATCCATTTTCCGCCGTGCTGCGCGACGTAACCACGCGCCGTGCGATCCGCACGTTCATTGGGCAGTACACCCACGTGCATATGCCAATCGTGCAACGCGAGATGATGCCAGAGCACCAGCACATCCCCTTCATCAACGAGTCCACGGCCTGTCTCGCGCATATTGCGCGCGACGAAGACCGGTCTGCCGATCGCCTCCTCACTGCGCAACGATGACATTGGAAGTCCGGGGCCGAGCAATGTCCATTGCCCCGAGGGCAGCGGGTGTATGAGCTGCAATGTTCGATAGAGCGCCAGCTCCCACTCCGCCGCATCGGCACGCTTGTCCGGCGCGTGCAAACCATCAACAAACGTGCGCTGGAAGCAGCGCGCGAGATACGGACCCAGGCGCGTGAACGGAACCTGAATGGGTGCGGTTGGCGGATTGCGGCGATCTGTTGGATGTTCGATGAACAGCGCGTGTGCGCCCATCGAGAGTTGCTCATCGTCTTCCGCAGACCGCGTGCTGTTCACGCGCTTCCCTTGCAACGGATGCCGTTGCAGGAGCAGCTCATACAGCAACACCGCCAACGCGTGTTTGTCCGTTGCAATTGACGGCTGTGCTTTCGACGCCAGCACTTCTGGCGCGATATAGCCGGGCGTACCCAAAACGGATGGCGGAGCAACACCTGGCACGACGAGCGAGTCGATGTCGATGATGCACGCGTCACCACCCTTTGGATCGACCAGCACGTTCTTGTTGGAGAGGTCCGCGTGCGCGAGTCCAGCCATGTGCAGACGGCGCACAGCACGCGCCAGGCGAACACCAATTTGCAATCGCGTCAGCAACGTCCCGACTTCCGCGTCGGGCACAAATTTTGACGCCTTTCCACCACTAAACCAGCGCACTTCTTTTTCCTGACGCTGACCAAACCGGTCAGTGAAATAAAAGTTTGGTCGATAGGTGGGTGTCACCACCGCCAACGCTGGCCAGACGAGCTGCTGACGGCGGGCGAATTCTTGCGGAATCGCGTTCGCACCGTCCACCATCCCGATTGGCCAGCAAAAGTACGGTGCCCAATACGCACCGTTTGTTGCGAGCGTGGGATTGTAATTGGTGAGAATGCGGATGAGTCGATCAACGCGCTCACGGCGATCGGATAAATGCCCGTAGTAAAAGCCGACTGCATATTGCCGATCGCGCGTGAGAAACACGCGCTTCTCCGCACCGGTGCCAGCCGGTTCATCCTCGATCTGTAGTATGCGCCCGTCGGTGAGACGCACAGTGACCACGCTCATACGCGTTAGGCTCGCGTCGCCACGAAGAGTGTGCGGTCATCGTTCTCGCCGCGCTTCTCGAATCCGAGCCACGCAATCAACGCCTGCACCGGATCTGCGGCGTTGAGCACGGGGCCCCGCATCGTGTGTCGCGCGCCCGCAATGTCAGCAGTGTCGTCGAACACGCCGTGCTCGAGTTGCGACAACAGTCCCGCGCCGTGCCGTGCAAACGGATACCACGGATCTTCAACTCCGTCACTCGCTGCAATAACGCCGGCAATGTGTTGGGTTGATTGCACGACGATCGACGCACACAACCGTTCAACAGCGCCGTCATCCGGCAGAAAATGCGTGACTTCGCCAGAAAATTCACCCGCGTCGGCGGTTGTCGGCAACGTCGTTTCACGCTCGTGATTCAGGAGCACGATGGCACCATCACCCACTTGCAACAGTGCCAGGTGCTCACCGTATTTTGCAACCACCAACAGCGTCGTGCGCAAATCGCGCAGTGCGATTCCAGCGCGTTCGGCGAAATCGCGCAACGCCGCATTCACGGCAACGGCGACCACGCGCATCGCCGCTGCCACGTTGCCACTCGGCGCCGCGTTGCGCAAAAACGCGGCGCGAGTCGCATGAGCCGCCACGTGCGTGGCGATTGCAGCTCCGAGGCGACTCCACGTAGCTGAACCAGCGCCATCGGCAACAGCGGCGCACCAATCGGTGCCAAACGTCAGCAGGCATTGTGTATCTTCGCGGTGATCGCCACGATGAGCGTGCAATCGGCCACGGCGAGAAGCAACGGTAAGTACCCAAGGTCCAGCCACCGCGCGCGCGCCTTCTGCCTCCAGTGACTCGACGCGGTCGTCTGGTGAGCGCAACCCGGGTGCAACCGTAGCCAGGTGCTC
>JAYTTR010000309.1:0-6533 GCA_043744935.1 Gemmatimonadaceae bacterium | reverse complement strand
GGACGCGTACAAGTGAGTTGATCCAAAATGTACACTCGCTGATCGGTTCAGCACACCGCGTGATCGGATTTTGACTGGTGCGACATGACAACGGCCGCAAACTTCCTTTCGTACACCGCTCGCGGCCGACAGTACCTTCCTCAAACAAGCGCGGTGCCTTTAGTGTCTCAACGAAACGGCACGTCAATCAGAGTTTTGCGTTTTCGATGCACTGCGCCGAGCGAGAAAATTGCGCTGACAGCGCGGTTGCGTTTGTCGTTTTTCGTGGCCGTCACCATGTCACTCTGCGGCGTTCAGCCGAAGGTGGAAGCGCAACCCAGCCGAGCCTCTCGACCTGCGGTGTCACTTGCGCCACGCATTTCTGAGTTAACAAAATCCCTGACATGCGTTGGATGTCGAATCGTCGAACATCCGGTGCTCAATTTGAGCGACGAGCAATTTGAGTTCGCGGGGTTGATGGCCTCGATCGTTCGCGATTCTTCCGGAAATTTTCTCGTCGGAGGTCGCGCAGGCACGGTCGGCGTGTTTGATCGCAGTGGAAAGTTTCAACGCACGGTCGGGCGAAGCGGCGGTGGTCCGGGCGAATTCCGAGCGGTAAGAAGAATTCGGTTCGGCTCCAACGACTCGGTGCTGGTCTACGACGATCGCTTGCAACGAATGACGGTGTTTGATCCGAAATTTCAGGTCGCTGTCAGGAGTTACCGCTTCGACGAGTTTAGCGACTATCTACAACTCAACAATCATCGTGCGCTGTTTTCTGGCTCTGTGTCCACCGCTGAAAATGCCGGGCTGCCACTGCACGTAGTGGACGCCGACGGACTGTTGCAACGCTCCCTTGGCTCGATGGACTCCGTGCTCGGAAAGATGCCGTATGTGCAATTAAAGAGATCGTTCGCGCGCGCGTCGGACGGCTTAATTTACGCAGCGTTTTATGACCGCTATCGCGTCGAGGTCTGGTCCGCGGACTTGAATCATTCGCGAACGCTGACGCGCAATGTGGATTGGTTTGGTCGAATTCCCGTGGACTACGTCGGGGACATACCGAATCGAAAGCCGATGCGAACACATCTTTCTGATGTGGCGGCGATTCCTCCATCGAACCTCATCACATTAAACTTTGGAACCGCTGCAGCGCACTTCACGCCGGATGCAGCGTTGCGAGGCTGGACTGGTGAAGTGCCGATGAAAATGGTCCCACAGGGAGCCGCAATGAACGAGTATATAAATTCAGTGATTGAGATTGTGGATCCCACGACCGCCACGGTGCTGGCATCGGCTCGACTACCCGGCGTGTACGCCCTCATCAAGCAAAGCAGTGCTCACGTTGACGGTCCCCTCTACTGGACAATGCGCGCACAGTCGGACGGCTCCGAGGTCTATCACATTGTTCGCTTTGAGCTCGCTCGGCCACCGGTCATTCCCACGATAAAACGGAGATAGATAAATGTATCGCTTTTCGCTCTTAACCATCCTCGTTGCACTTACATTCGTGCCAAGGGCCCCAAAACAAGCGGACCAGCCGGCGAGAACGGCTATCGAGTCGCGATTCTCTCTATTCGACGCGACGACGCTCCGCTCTGTCGGTTCGGAAAGCTGTGGGAGTTGCCACCAAGTGGATTCGGAGACACAAGGATACTGGGTACACAGTTTTGGTTCTGCTCAGTTCGCATCAATTTCATACTTTGCGGATTGGAGCAATATGAACTATGCCAGCGGTGCATTCCCTCTGGACAGTGTCAAAACCCCGTCAGCGACAACGCTTGGCACGCACCAGCTTGCCGAAGTTTCGTCGTCGACTCAAGAAGCAAATTCAACGGATGAAGGGGGGAGTTTTAATTGCCAATCTTGGAATAGTTGTCACACTGATGTACAACCCGGGTTTTGCGGGCAGTGGCACGATGCATGCGGCGGATCTTCGCTTGCGCTTTCGGTTGCTGCGGCAGCCCAATCGCACTCCATGTCAGTTCTGATGGATGTGGCTGCGCGCTATCCAGCGTTTGTACGAGTCGTTGGCAAGTGCGGCGTCGTTCAGGTTCTCAATTGCGAAGGACATATAGTGGCGCAGCACCGATTTGCGGACCAGATGTCGATGCCAAGCCTGGATTAGTTGGCCATCGGGAGCGAAAGGAAGCCGTAGGGTAAGTCACCAATTCTCACCCTATCGAGGAAAGTGTCGTGGAACGTGGAGATTATCATGTTGAGCGTAAACAGTAGGACGACAAGTGAATTGTCATCTGAGCGGTCCGTCGGCTGGCCTAGCGGGTTGGTCGGCGGATCTACTAGTCAATCGCGCACGCTGGTCGGTGCCACACGGCATTGTTTGTCGAATGCGCGATGACTGAATGCTTGCGTTGGCCTATCCAGGATTGAGAAACCGCAGACGTCAGTCGGGTACTTGTGCCAGCGACATCGCTCGTCCGCGTGAGGCTGCGCATATTCTGTTCCGACTTCATGAGCATCGAAGATTCCAACTCTTATGGAGCAGTCTCGATCAACACCACGGCAATTGATTGGAGTGGACACCTCAACATTTCCATCGCAATTTAGCATCAGATATTCGGAGGTTGACATTCCCGTCTGTCACTTCCGAGCGCGCCCGGACCACACATCAACACACCATGTCGTGATGCGCGTCATCATGACAACGAAATCTGCGCCCAAATATTTCCCATGATGTGTGATCGTTTCCCCTGGTGTGCGGTACGTTTTGCTATCGCGAGGTTACTCTCCGTAATCCTTTTGTAAGGTTCTCCGTTTGAGGCGACGGTGGCGCTGCGCTGACGCGGCTCGAAGTGTGATGGTCAATCGCCATTTGCTCGTATGCTGTGTCTGGTCCGCATGTGTGTTCGACCGAAGCGAAGTAAGTACGATTTCACCCCGACTTGTGTGAGGAAACAATGCAAGCAATCGTCCACCGCACCGACGCAGTTACAATTGCGGGTATGGCACCGTGACCGCGCGCCGTGATGAGCGCTCGGCATTGAAACCGCCGCTCACGTCCGAACGCGAGCGCACCGTGGTGATGCTGGGCGAGGCGCCGAATCTGTCATCGTATTTCGCTGACCTTAGAGCGCGCGGACTGCCGATAGAATTCGCGTCCCACGTGGACGATCGTACCGTGGCAAGGTTGCGACTGCATCGCAGAGCGGTGGTTATTGTTGGAGTGGCGATGTCGCTTGGAACGCTGGAGCAGACAGCTCTCATACAATTGCGGCAGGCAGGCGCCGTGCTGGTGTCAGCGGCGCCAGGCGTCGATCACGTCGGCGATATTCCCGTCGTGCCGCTGCTGCCGTGGCCCAATGTGGCGTGGTTTGTGGTCGAGACGTATCGACGGTTTTGCGCGTCGGCCGATGGCCGTATTGTTTTCGCCAGAGAGAGGCTCGCTCGCAACGACGGTCGCGAGTGGTTAGCGGAGGCATTGATGGTTTGTCCGAATGCTATCGATGACAGTGCAAGTTTGCTCGGCTTGTCGGGACCAAGTCTGAGTCGTCGCATGAGACGGTATGGCGTGACGTGGCACACACTCTGCGATCGGTTGGTCCTTAATGTGTGCGTGTACCAGTCGCGAATGAGTGCGGTAAAAGCAAGCGCGATGGCAGAGGAACTTGGTTTCCTCACGGCATCGGCCATGAGTCGTCGATTGCGAAGGCTAGGTGGCGCTGGGTGGCGCCAGTTAGGCGACCACTAGGCACGCCGCCGCGTTTTCGGTGCACGTCGCGCGGTGAACGTGAGGCGCGGTCGAGCAAAGCAAAATGATGCGTTGATCAACATGTGCACTCCGAGACAGGATTTGTTACCTCGTGATCGGATTTATGTGCTCAGCTCGTCTGGCGATATAATTATCGCTTTTGCGAAGGCGACAGCGGGTCGACAAACGGCATCGTCGAATTATTCACTTCCGCTTGATCAATTGTTTGCTCCAGGCCTTGCCTCCCCACGTGATCCCGTCACGTGAGAGGTGCGCTACAACGTCAGTGGGATTGAGTAGCGGTTCTACCAAGTGTGCAATTTCAGTCGCGTTCACATCTGTTGTGATTGGGTCGCCTCAGTTGCGTTGTCAGCGGGCGGTGGCCGATCGCCAAAGACGTCATGTTGCTTCGACTATCGTCGCTGCTTGCGTGCATGCTTGTCGCGACGCCGTGTTCAGAATTGCGCGATGGCCACCGAAAACCTATGAGTCGGCGCGCGTGACCGACTCCGGTCGCACGGTTGACAGGGCCGCAGGCCTTTGGCGCATTCAGTGCAGCGACGGCAGACGAGGGACGCGCGCTGGTGCATCGCTATCACCACATGGGCTTAGAGATGATCAAGATTTACCTCGCGCGCGCACCCGACGTCACCGGCGCAATCTGTTGCGCTCGGGACACGGCGTGCCGAACACCTGGTCACGCGCTATCCTTTGCTGTCATGAGCGACGATGACGAAACCACCTACGACGTGCGGTCGATGATGCTTGCCCGACTGACGCTGTCCGAGCGGTTCGTGCGAGCGCTCGCTTTGTCTGCGTACGTACGCGCGCTCGCGTGGCAGGGCGCGCAGCGGACGGCCCAGGCGGGGGGGGACTCGGCGGTGGTCGATCGATTCCTGACGCAACTGTACGGCACAGAGGTCGCGACGGCATTCCGAACGGCCCGCGATCAGCGCAGTGCCTGATACCGGCGAGCTGATCGAGGTTGTTGACACGGTGATTGCCTCTTTGCGGCGGCACGCAATTCCCCACTTCATTACGGGATCCTTCGCCAGCAGTGTGCACGGGGAATTCCGTGCCACCGCCGACATCGATCTTGTGGCCGACATTTCCATGGCTGCGCTTCCCGCGCTGATGCGAGATCTGGATGCAACCTTTGTCGCTGACGGCGCGCAAGCGACGGCGGCGCTCGCTGCAGGTACCAGTTTCAACCTGATTCACCGCACTACGTACCTCAAGGTTGAGTTCTTCCCGTGCGACACAGCGTTTACTCGCGCGGCGCTCGGGCGCGCGATCACAATCAACATCCCGGATGCGGCGGAGTCGCTTCGCGTTTCCAGCGTGGAGGACATCCTGCTTGCCAAGCTGCGCTGGTACCGAATGGGTGGGGAGTCTTCCGAGGTACAACGACGTGATGTGCGTCAACTCATTGCGCTGAATCGCGACACGCAGGACGTCAACTATCTGCGGCATTGGGCGGTGTCGCTCGGCGTTGATGACCTGCTCGCGAGTGCGCTGGCATGAACGAGGTGACGTCGTGTCTCTTTTCCTTCGCGCTACAGTAGGTTCCCGCTTCTGCGCATGTCTTGATCGGCATTTTACTTAACAGCAGTGCGATCGTTCTTGAAAAGGCTTTCAATTCCGCAAATTTTGCGGTACCTATTCCGCGCGTAAGTGAAATTCAGACAGCGTCCCCTGATCGTCGATTACGCTTGACGTCTGTCGGGAAAGTGAGGTGTCGAGCGCTTGTGAAATTGCGCTTCGAACTGCAACGTCGTGATGCTGAACGCTGCCTACCTTTGCTTGCCGAAACAATGAATGGCGGCCTTCACGGCAGCAAACATGCGCTGAACGACGGTCCCGTCCGCGAATCTCAACGTGATCGTGCGCTCAGCGACGGGCCGAACTTTCCGCCGGTCGGACCACAGCCGACGCCTCCGGGCCGAGCAGACGCCACGTTTCCGCGCGCGCAAAAGGCAGTGATATGCCGCTGTGCGTGAGCACTTGCGCGCCGACGCTTTTTTCTGGCTTTGTGTTCACCGCGGAAAATGCAGGGCAGCCACTGCACTTAGTGCACACGGACGGACGGTTGCGCCGCGCTTTCGGATCGATGGACGCCGTGCTCGCAAAATTCCTCAGTTTGTAACTAGCGAGATCGCGCGCGCAGGACAGCTGAATTTACGACGCGTACCATGATCGGTGTCGCCGTCTCTGCCGATATGAGTGAGACATCGATCCTTCCGTAATTCAGTGTACGAGGATGATCGAGGATGTGCAGACTGCGCGCGGGGAGCTGCCGATCGCGGAATCGGCCATCCTCTTGCAGAATCGGCTAGGCGCATCCAACAGCGTGACTTCAGGGGGTCATGCGGATCTCAAGGTCCAGCGGTTGAGCCACGGTAGTAAGCAGCGCCCCCCTCGCGTCGATGAGATTACCGGTGATGAGGTACTTGCCAGGCGCTAATGCGACGCCTCTCGGGCCGACATGTAAAACCCATTTTAATGTACAGCTGTCATTGCCGTCGATTGTGAGCGACGCAGCCTGAAGTGTGTGATTCTGATCGCTGCGTCGCCATAGCAGTCGACTAGAAACGTCGGCGATGGTCACGTCGAATGCGCTACTGCCTACAGCGACATCAAAGGTGACCGCCAGCGGTGTCACGTTTTTCACCACGAGCGTGAGGACCGTCGAATCACCAACCGCCATGGACAGCGAAGACGCGGTCATTGATGCAGTTAGAGGCCGTGTCGATGGACCGACGGGGTAATTACAGGCTGTGACGAGCGCGACAGTCGCGCTCGTCAGGATGTGTCGCGGCAAAAGCATTGCTTCACTCCTCCCGTG
>JAYTTR010000308.1:0-6546 GCA_043744935.1 Gemmatimonadaceae bacterium | reverse complement strand
GAGCATGGCCACGCTTCACCCGCGGACGCGCACGCCCGTCGCCGCGCTTGTTGCGCAAGGTGTGATTGCATTGATCCTTCTGCTGACGGGCACGTTTGGGCAGCTGCTCGATTACGTCGTCTTCGCGGACTGGATTTTTTTCGGTGCAACGGCCGCCTCGTTGTTCGTGTTGCGTGCAGTAGATGCGACGACTGATCGCCGTCCAAACACCTTGGTCCCGTTACACCCGATCAGTACGCTCATTTTTATTGCAGCTGCATTTTATGTCGTGCTCGGCTCGGTGACATCAAACCCGGGAAACGCCGCGCGTGGAGCAGGGTTGATCGCGCTCGGTCTTCCCGTCTACGCGTATTGGAAACGCCGAAAGGGCGCTTCATGAACGCGAGCGTTGGCGCGCTATTCGTCTATCCGCTCAAGAGCGCGGCGGGCATTGCAGTTAACGAGTTGACGTTCGACGCGCGGGGGCCAGTCGGCGATCGACGATGGATGCTTGTTGACGCGCACGGTACGGCTTTGACGCAGCGTGAGCTACCGCGTCTCGCGCTTGTCCAACCATCGTTTCTCGCGGCTCACCGCAATGGCGCGATTCGGCTGGATGTCGTTGCGACGAGCGGTATCGAGGTTGCAGTGCCAACCCATGGCGTCACGCGCGACGTGCGAATTTGGGATGACGTTGTGACGGTGCATGACGCAGGCGACCGTGCCGCCGAGTGGTCTTCGACTGTACTGAATGTGGTGTGCCGCCTTGTGTATTTGGCTGATGTTGCACATCGGCCGCTCAACGCGCGCTTCGCGGGTCCGCTGCCTGTAACGGGTCGAGAAACGACGTTATCGGACGGTGCACCGCTGTTGCTGCTGGGGCAGGCCAGCATTGACGCGTTGAACGAACGCCTGATCGCCGCCGCGAGCCAACCAGTGACGCTCTTTCGCTTCCGTCCAAATATCCTTGTAGTTGGCACGACCGCGCATGATGAAGACCAGTGGAGTGCAGTGACCATCGGATCCGTGACAATCGGTGTTGGCGCCCCATGTGCGCGTTGCACGATCACGACGATTGATCCAAGCACTGCCGCGAAAGGTATCGAGCCGCTCCGCACTTTAGCCACATACCGACGCAAGTCTGGCGCTGTGATGTTTGGTATGAACGCGACCGTCGCGCTCTTCGCCGACGAAGCATTGGCGAGCGTGCGCGTCGATGACGTTATCCATGTACGCGTTCGCAAAACATCGCTCTGATATCAGCGCACGGGAAACGTCAGACGCACCGTGTTGCTGTACTCGTTGCGCATGATTGCGAGTTCGCCATGATGGGCATTCGCAACCCAGCGTACAATGGAAAGCCCAAGTCCCGTTGCGTCGCGCGCGGGCGATTCAGATGGAAGCGCGAACGGTGCGCCGGTGCTCGATACGTCCAGCACGCACCGCGTTGTATCACGGTAGCACGAGACCGTCACGGGCGCATCGTTTGTACCATGGCGACAGGCATTTTCCAGCAGCTCTAACAGTGCCTCCTGCAGAAGCGCCGCATTGCCACGGATGACAATCGGTTCGGCGTTACCAATCGCGAGTGAACGACCAAGCGCGGTTGCGCGCGCGCGCATCAGGTCCGTGCATTCTAGGACAAGGCTGTCCAACTCAACATCGTCCTCTAGTCGCACCGGCTCGCCCGTGCGCGCTTCGGCCAACAAGAACAGTTCGTCAACGCGACGCCGCATTTGCTCCGCTGCAGTTCGAATGCGGCCCAGCGTCGCACGCATGCGATCGACACTGGGCACCGACGTGAGTTCATGCGCAGCTTCGCCGAGCACCAATGTGAGTGGCGTTCGAATTTGGTGCGCCGCCTCGCGCACGAATCCTCGATTGCGATGCTGCGCTTCTTCCAGTCGAGTGAGCAGCGCATTGAACTCTTCCGCCAATGCGCTGACTTCATCGCGTGGCGTGGTCACGCTGAGACGTTGTGACAAATCCGAAGGCGCGATACTGGCGATGGCATCAGCCAATGAAGTCACGGGAAGTAAGGCTCGCCGAGCCAGCAGGTATCCAACCACGACACTCATCATCACGATGAGCGGGGACACAATGGCAAGGACGATACCGAGCAATTGCGTATCGCTTTCAATCCCTTCTGTCGAGGCGAAGGCAATGGCCGTAACGCGTTGGGTTCGCGCGCTATGGAACGTGATATCCTGGCTCACGGCGGCGGCTTGATAGTCAGGGCCGTTGCCATCAACGTCGAAGCGTGGTGCATGTTGGCGACGGTATGTGCGAAGGATGCGCTGGCTCGCCGAGTCGCGGTCAACCGCAGCGAGCAAGACGTCGTGTTCGTCAATGAGCAAAAACGCATCATCTTCACGCGGCCACTCGGCCGTCACTTCACGCGAAATAAAGGCAAGCGATGAATCGGGCGTATCGCGCAGTTCTCGCTCGATACGAACAAAAGCGGCGCGATTGACAGCGTCCAGTTTCCCGTCAAGTCGATGGCGCGATTCACGGTTGAGATAGCCGAGCGCCGCGGCAGCGAGTACGGCTAAACCCACTCCGAACGCTAACGCGAAACCCGCCGTCAGGCGAAGCCGAAGTCGACTAGTCGCCATCCGCCGCAGTGCGATCCGACAGCATATAGCCACTGCCGCGCACAGTGTGCATGAGCGGATCGAGACCCGGGCGATCAATCTTTCGGCGCACACGACCAACGAGTACGTCGACAGCGTTCGCTACCGGATCGAAATTGTCATCCCAGACGTGCGCCAAAATGTGCGCGCGCGTGAGCACACGCCGTGGATTACGCATCAGATACTCCAACAAAGAAAACTCGCGGGCGGTGAGCACAATTTTAGTACCCGCGCGTTCGATGTCGTGCGTTGCCGGATCGAGCGTGAGATCGGCAACTCGAAGCAATGGTTCGAGTGTGACGGAGGGTCGGCGCGACAGCGCACGCAATCGTGCCAACAATTCATTCACCGCAAATGGTTTTGCCAAATAGTCGTCCGCGCCCGCGTCGAGCCCGCGCACGCGATCATTTACCGCGTTACGCGCCGTCAGCATCAACACCGGCGTACGATCACCCCGGGCGCGAAGCACTCGGCACACCTCAAACCCATCAATGTCGGGAAGACCGAGGTCCAATATTACTAAGTCATATGCGCCCGCACCAAGGTCTCGTAACGCATCGACCCCATTCACCGCTGCGTCGGCAGCCCATGCCGCTTCTCGGATGACGCGCACTAAAAACTCGCGCACTTCTGCGTCATCTTCTACCACCAGGACGTGCATGAACTGTCAACTCAGGCTTCAGGAGCTTACGGCATCTTCACCAGCGCCGCAGGCTTGGCTTTTGCTTTTGCTGCGGCGGCTTTGTCGGCTTTCGCTTCCTTTGCTTCGTCGGCCGGTGTCTCATGCTCAACACTGATTACCGCGCCAGTCATCGCATCGATCGCCACTTCTTCGATGCCTGACTTTCCCGCAACCTTGATGTCGAACGAGTAAATCAACTTCTTCTTTTCCATCTCGATTTCCGCGGCTTGCACTTTCCCGTTTGGAATCTTGGCGAGTGCCGTTGCCGTCGCTACTTCGGACGTGATCTTTGCTTGCTTGAGCAGGCCGGCCTTCTCTTCCTTCACCGTCGTGGTTTGCGCAGTGAGTGGCATCGCGATGAGTACGGCGAACGTTGCCGTGATAAATGCGGTGCGTTTCATGTGTGATCTCCAAACAAAGTGAACATCAGCCGACGATGGGCAGGCGATATGCGCGTCCACGCACAGCAACGAGCAAAACAGGAACAACGAACAGAGTGATCGGTGTCGATAACGCCAAACCGCCAATAACAGCGAGCGCCAGCGGTTTTTGCAACTCGCTGCCAGCGCCGATGCCGAGTGCCAACGGCAGGAGTCCGAACAGCGTGCAGAGCGTCGTCATGAGAATAGGACGTAAGCGCACACGCGCAGCCTCGCGAATGCCCGACTCAAGGTCCACACCGTCTATCTGCATGCGATGTCTCGTGAAATCGAGCAAAATGATACCGTTTTTCACGATCAGACCGACCAACAGGATCAGTCCCATAAAGCTGGACACGTTCAATGACGTCTTCGTGACAAACAACAACACCATGGCACCGACAAACGACAATGGTGCTGCGAGCAGCACGACGAAGGGTTCCACAAACGATCGAAATTGGATCACCATGACGGCCATCACACTTACCGCGGCGAGGCCAAGCACGAGTAACAGTGCGCCAAATGCCTCTTGCTGACTGGCATACCGACCGCCTAACTCCACACGGATGCCTGCCGGTGCGGGGTGCGCCGCGAGTATCGCTTTTACATCGTGAATCACTTCACTGAGCGCGCGCCCTTCGACGCCAGCCGTGAGTGAAATGAGCTGTTGCTGGTTCTCACGCAGGTAGAGACTCCGTACGTTGGCCGTTGAAAATGATGCCAGCGACGCAAGCGCAGTACTGCGACCGGTCTTGGCCGAGTAAACCGGGAGCGCACCTAGGCGCGACGGGTTGAAGCGCACCGAATCTGGCGCGCGCACACGCACCGCGACCGAGCGATCATCGAGGCGAATATCACCCGCCGCGACGCCAAGCAATGCGCCGCTCACCACTTTGCTGACATCGGTTGCCGTGAGACCAAGTCGACTGGCGTCGCCGCCACGAATCGCCATTGCCATCTCCGCACCCGGTTCGGCAATACCATTGTAAAAGTCTTCGAGCCCGGCAACCTTGCTCACCTTTTCGCCTAGTGTGGTGGCGTATGCTTCGAGTGCTGCGAGGTCGGCGCCAAAGAGTTTGACTTCCATCGGACGTGCGGCTCCAGACAAATCATCAAGGACGTCTGATAAAATCTGGATGAACTCGACGCGCGCGCGCGGAACTGCCTTTTCGACCTTGCCGCGCACTTCGGCCATCACCTCGGTGATGCGACGATTGCGTCGCGACGGAGGCTGAAGTCGCGCCACCACATCGCTCTTGTTTTGCTCGGTGGCGAAGAGTCCAAGCTCCGCACCGGTGCGCCGCGATGTGCCGGTTATTTCAGGCGTCTCCGCGAGAATGCGTTCGATGATGTGGAGTTGTCGATCCGTCTCAACGAGCGCGGTGCCACCCGGTGTCACCACATCGACGATAAACGATCCTTCGTCCATCTCCGGAAGAAAGCCTGTGCCGACGAGCCCGTACATGACCACGCCAGCGGCAACGAGCAGGACCGCCGTCGCAAGCATGAGCCGAGAATGATGGAGCACGGACGTGAGCGCACGAGCGTAGCGATCCGAGAGTGCGTCGAGCGCGCCGCCAACACGAGCGAGCACGCCGCGCGATACCACCCCGTCATCGTGATCGGTATCTGTCGCACGCAGAAACTGGTCACTCAGGAGCGGAATCACGGTGAGCGCGAGCACCAGCGAGACGAGCACGCTGATCGTAAGCGTGAGTGAAAGCGCAGCAAAAAACTGACCCGAGACACCTTGTAACAGGCCGAGCGGAAGAAAGACCACGACCGTGGTGACTGTGGACGAGGTGACCGGACCAATGAGCTCCTGCACGGCCTCACGAATGGCGATGGTGCGATTCGTCGTGAAGCGCAAATGTCGTACAATATTTTCGGTAATGACCACGGCATCATCAATCACCAAACCGATCGCGATCGCCATCGCGCCGAGCGTCATCAAGTTGAACGTCTGATTGAACAACCGCATGAATAACACCGTGATCGCGAGCGTAAGCGGAATCGCGGTGGCGCTAATGGCGGTGATGCGCAAATGACGCAGGAAGAGCAACAAAAGAATGATCGCGAGGGCTGCGCCAATCAGCATTGCGTCACGCACGGACGTTACCGCGTCGCGCACCAGCGCCGCCTGATCGTATACGGCCTTCAGATGCACGCCCGGCGGCAGTGTGGGCGCGATCGTGGCGACGAGCCGTTCGATACTGTCCGCGACGGCAACGGTATTTCCACCAACTTGTCGCGTGATATTTAGCAGTGCGGCTGGCTTCCCATCGCCCGAGATGACACGCACATGATCTTCGGTACCCGGAAGCACCGTGGCGAGATCACGCACGCGCGTATTGGGAGCAACGATCACATTGGCGACGTCGTCGATCGAGTGGGCTTCCTGTGCAGAGACTACGAGATACTGCTTGTAGTCTTGTGCCACGCGTCCAACCGCATCGACAGTGATGTTGCTACGGATCGCCGTGGCGAGATCATCGTAGGTCAAACCCGCTGCGGCAAGTCGTGTTGGATCGGCAATCACTTCGATTTCACGAATATCCGTACCCTGCACATCGACGCGTCCCACGCCCGGAACCCGCGACATCACCGGTTTGATTTGATACCGCGCGATGTCGTACAGCGTCGCCGCGTCGCCCCCCTCCAGGTTGTAGGAGAGTATGGGGAAGAGCGACGGGGCGAGCCGTTCAACTTCGATCTGCAACCCCGGCGGCAGCTCCCCGCGAATCTGGTCCACGCGCGTGCGCACGAGTTGCAGCGCATACGGCATGTCCGTGTGCTGCGAGAAGGTGATCGAGACCTCGCTCGAGCCGCGAAT
>JAYTTR010000307.1:0-6550 GCA_043744935.1 Gemmatimonadaceae bacterium | reverse complement strand
TTGACCACGCCGTACCACCGCTGATCATCGCGGCGTGCATCGACGGTCGGCCCAACAGCGCATGTGACCGCGACATCAACACATTGCGCTCAAAATCGTCGAGCGATGCAAGCAGTAGTCCGGCGTGTCGGATCGCGTCGACACCCACGTCATACCGACTTCCATGCGCGGCCATGCCGTGCACCGTTGCTTCGATCCACGCAAACCCTTTGTGTGCAGGACAAATGGCGAGACGCGTCGGCTCGGTGACAATCGCCCCCGTAGCGCGCAGTCCGCCGTCGAGCAATGCGCGCGTTCCGATCGATTCAAATTCTTCATCACACACAGCGGTCACGATGATTTCACTCGCCAATGCACCGCGTGCCGCCGCGCGCGCGGCGGCCACACACATCGCGGCGATACCACCCTTCATATCGGTCGCCCCGCGTCCGAACAAATTTCCGTCGCGAATAAACGGTCGAAATGGATCGTGCACCATGTTGTCCGTGCCGACAACATCGAGGTGACCATTGAGCACCAGCGGCGACTGTCCAGGTGGGCCGATGCGAGCGATAACATTTGGCCGTCCTGGTCGCACGTCGTCGAGCGATACGGCGAATCCCCAGCCACTTAACACGCCGGCCAAAAAACGCGCGCACGCCGACTCGCCAGGCGCACCGGCTACCAAATTTGGATTGCGGGAGTCGATGGCGACGAGCGCTTCTGTCAGTGCGACAGGGTCGAGTGGAAAGTTTGAGGACACACCGGGAGCTTATCGTGCGGACGTCACGCGCGGCAGTCTGACGTGCTGCAAACACATCTATACGAGACGCACCGTCACACCATCGCGCGCAATGTGCCACGGCAACACTGTCGCAAATGAAGCGATCGCCTGCGCAACGCGGCCATCATCATCGTCGGGCGTGAAGACGATGACACACCCACCACCGCTCGCACCAAGCGCCTTCATACCGATCGCGCCCGCGCCGTACGATGCGGCTTCGATTGTATTTATGCGTTCGGTCGTGATCGCGGGATGCAACGCGCGCTGATAGTGCCAGTGTTCGTGCACGAGTGCGGCCAGTCGATCGACATCATCGTCGCGAAGCGCGTCACGCATATCCTGCGCGAGCGTACGCATCGCTTCGAGTGCTAGCAACACGCGAGGTACGCGGTCACGATACGCTTCGAGAACGGCCGTGATTGTGGTTGCCGAGATGCGCGACTCACCAGTGTACGCAAGCAGACACCGTCGTTCCAACGTGCGTGCAAGTGCGTTGCTGATATGAATGACGTCGACATCAACGCGCTCGGAAAACGTGAGGCCAAGTGCACCCCCAAATGCGGCAGCGTAGTGGTCCTGCCGCCCACCGGCGATACCCATTTCTTCTACTTCCACCGCGCGGCTCCATTCCGCTAGCGCGCCCGGCGCGCATTCACGACCGTCGTACATCGCGAGTGCGGCGGCAAGCGCCACACCGGCCGCTGAACTCCCGCCGAGTCCGGCGCCGACCGGAAAATCATTCTGCAATTCTACGTGCACATTGTTCGCGCCAGCGCGCCGCAACGCGGCGCCGATGAGGGACGGTGTTCGTTCCCTAAGCCCGTGCGCGCGCACCTGTGAATCGGAATACGTCACGAGCGACACGGTCGCGTAGTGATCAATGGCCATGTTGCATACAAACCCGCCTCGCTCTTCGGGGAAGGGTGGGACATCTGTCCACCCTCCGCCGAAGTCGAGACGGGTTGGTGCCTTCGCAACGATCACCGGTTTTACTACCGCTTCTTCGTCGCCTTCTTGGCCGGTGCTTTCGCGGTTGCCTTGTGGGCGGGTTTTGACGGCTTGTGTGCAGGTTTTGCCGGCGCCTTCGCAGCGGATTTGGCTGGCGCTTTTGCAGGCGCCTTTGCCGGAGACTTCGCAATCGGTTTTACGACAGCTTTTGCAGGTGCCTTGGCTGGTGCTTTAACCGGTGCCTTGGCAACTGGCTTCGTGGGTGGCGCTGCTTTCGCGACTACCGCGGGCTTCACTGCTGCAACAGGCGCTGCTGCCACTTTCACAGGCGCCTTCACAGCAACTTTCTCGACCGCTTTCGGTGCGAGCGGCTCGACTTTTGGTTCAGGTTTAGGAGCTGGCGTTTTTGACGTCAACACTAATGGCGGACCGGCGTTAGCCGGTCGTTGCGGCTCCAACCGCATTGCTGCACGCGCTTCGAGCGCCGCTTCGGCCGCTGCCGCAGGGGCGGCGACAGCCTTAGGCATTTGGCCTAAAGGAATCGGCTTTGGCGGTGGTGCTTTTGGCTCGGGCTTTGGCAGCGAACCGTGTTTTGCAATGTACGCCGCCTCTGCTTGTCCGATCAGCACTTCGGCTTCTTCCTGACCCATCTGACCACGACGCACCATGTAGTGCACCAAGTCACGGGCGCTCTCAATGGCGAAGGCGCTAAACCCAGCCGCCGCTCCAATCACTTCACGCATCGCGCCTGCCATCTTGCTACCGGCTTCTAGGCTGATTTCATGCGCGCGCTGCGCCATCTCAGCGGCCGTGTCACGCGCATCTGCCGCGCGGTGTCCAGGTCCGCGACGCGGCGCCGGGCTTGCAGCCGGCGCGTCGCCTTCGGTCATCGTATCTTCGTCAGCCTGCGGGGTGTCGGCCATGGGTCGAACGCACTCCTTCCGCCAAACATGGTGGTAGCGGTGAACGCACAAGAACGAATGACGAAACGCGGATGCGTGCATACATTCGTCCTGCGAACACCAGAACGCGGGTAACTATATGATTTTCAGTCATCTACGCAAGTCGTTGTGACGTGAAAGGTCAGTTCGTCTTACTATAGTACGGGATGTTCGTACAGATATCCTGAAACGCTGGTCCACAAACACGCAATTACACATTCATTCACTATAACGACATTAAAAGGCGATCATAAAGACAGCAATATGCATTTACCCCTAAAAAATCTCAAAGTGCTTGACATCTCTCGTGTTTTGGCTGGCCCGTTTTGCAGTATGACACTCGGCGACCTCGGCGCGAACGTAATCAAAGTGGAACGGCCTGTTGGCGGAGATGACACTCGTTCCTGGGGCCCTCCGTTCGATGGCCGCGGACAATCAGCGTACTTTCTAAGCACAAATCGCAACAAATTGTCGATCGCACTCGATTTTCGTGTCGCCGCAGACATTGAGCTACTACATGCACTCATCGCGCAGGCTGACGTGGTAATCGAAAACTATCTACCTGGTGTGCTGGCCCGATTTGGTCTCGATGCTAGCGCTGAACTGGCGCAAAATATTCGCCTTGTTTGGTGCACCATTTCTGGCTTCGGACCTGGAAGCACGCGACCGGGATATGATTTCGTCGTTCAAGCAGAGTCCGGCTGGATGTCCATTACAGGATCAGAAACCGGCGAACCAATGCGAACCGGAGTCGCACTCGTTGACGTACTCGCGGGAAAGGACGCGACGACTGCCATTCTCGCAGCGCTGCTCACTCGAGACACACCCGCCGCACAACGAGCCGTTCATATTTCGCTGAGCGATTCGGCCGCAGCCGCCCTCGTCAATGTCGCCCAAAACGCCTTGGTGAGTGGGCGTGACGCGCGACGGTGGGGCAACGCGCACCCCAACCTCGTACCGTATCAACTCTTTGCAGCAAGTGATCGATCATTCGTCATCGCCGTTGGGACAGACATGCAATGGAGCGCGGCGGCGAAGACCCTCGGTCTGCATGCGCTGGCCGACGACCACACGCTCTTCACGAATGCCGGACGCATCGCTCATCGCGAGCGGCTCACCGCCGCGATGTCCGAACGACTCGTCAGCCAGCCCGCATGGCATTGGATTCACCTGCTCGACATGGCCGGGGTACCGTGCGGTATGATACGTTCCGTTCGCGAAGCACTCCACGGCACGGCGGCGTCCAGCGAAACAGGCGTCCCATCGTCCGTTGGCGGGCAAATCCGCTTCGCGCCACCTGTGCTTAATGAACATGGTTTTCTCATCCGAACAAAAAACTGGAGTGCGTTTGATCACGTGCCGATACTGGATCCACAGGACGTGTGACCTCTTCACCGTCTGTGCGTCTTTCCTGCGAGACGAGTGGGCACGATGTCGCAAACGATTCAGTTGGAAGAAGGGGTGTCGAGACCGATCGTACGGCGTTATCCTAGCGCCGTGAAAGTGACGGAAGAGACACCTCAGCTTACAGACATCGACTCGGACCAGGACGTCATCAGCCGTGTTATGGCAGGTGATCGTGATGCGTTCGCGTTGCTCATT
Source organism: Gemmatimonadaceae bacterium (assembly GCA_043744935.1). Lineage (GTDB taxonomy): Bacteria > Gemmatimonadota > Gemmatimonadetes > Gemmatimonadales > Gemmatimonadaceae > Gemmatimonas. The sequence goes on along the minus strand of JAYTTR010000307.1, from coordinate 2,296 downwards.
GGCCGATATAGCGATCCGCTGTATCGACACGCACTTGGTATGACGGGCAGTCCTGACGTCGCCGAGGACATTCTCCAGACGTCGTTCATTAAGGCGTACCAGCATCTCACTGAGGTGCGAGGCCGCTTCGACGCCTGGCTGTTTCGGATCGTTGCAAATGGGTGCAAGGATTGGCTGAAGAACATTCGGCGCACGCACCTGAGTTACGACGAAGACGATCAGCCCTCCAGCTTCGCGAGCCCCGATGAGGACCTCGACCGCACGGAATTGCGATCGGACCTCGACACCGCGCTCGGAAAGCTGGCCCCATCGCTCCGCGAAGCCTTCATCATGAAACACGTTGAAGGACGTTCGTACGAAGAGATGGCGGACCTTCTGGGGACCACCGTAGGCGCTCTGAAGATGCGCGTGCATCGGGCACGCGAAGCCCTTCAGGCACTGCTTGAGGAGAAATACGCCTGATGCTCGACCGACATGAAGCGCAAGATGGCCGTAACGACATCGGCCACGATCACCGCGACGCCGCAAGCGACCGACCAGTCGCCGACCGACCACTCGCTGATCGCGAAGTGCCGCTTCCCGGTACAGCCGACGCGTCCGCCGAGGCGGTAACGGCCGTTCAACAGTGGTTAGACGGTGACTTGAGCGAGGTCGATGCACGTCGCTCTGACACGAAGCAAGTTGAATTCTGGAATCGCATGGCGTCGGAGACGGATCGTCGTCGCCGCATGACCACGCCAGCGCACGTCAGCGCGCAGATCATGTCCGCGCTGCCGCAACTCAACATCAGCACCGCCACCGCGACGTCGCTGGCAACGGCGACCGCGCTCACGGCAGAACCCGCGCCCACAACCGGTGTCGCATCGTGGATGATGATTGCCGTTGGTGCGGCATTCTTCGCGATTGGTATCGTTGTCGGAAAACTGTTTGTGTAGTTTGCGTTAGCGTTAGCGTTTGCAGACACAACAAAGGCCGACTCCGCACTGCGGGGTCGGCCTTTGACGTTCTTGCGACGCTAAATATGAATGGCTCGGCCAAGCGCGGCGAGCGCAGCTTCTTTCACTGTTTCCGAAAGCGTCGGATGCGAATGCACCGTAATGCCAATGTCCTCCGCGCTGCCGCGATATTCCATCGCGAGTACCACTTCCGCCATGAGATCAGCGACGTTTGGTCCAACCATGTGCGCGCCAAGAATTTCGTCGGTGTCTTTGTCCACTACAAATTTCACGAATCCCTGTGTCTCGCCCATCGTGCGTGCACGACCATTCGCGCTAAACGGAAATTTACCAACGCGATAGGCTCGCCCTTGGGCTTTCACTTCCGACTCGGTCAACCCAATGGTTGCAATCTCGGGCCACGTGTACACAATGCCCGGCACGGTGCGCTGATGCATGTGCGCCGGTTTACCCGCAATAACTTCGGCCGCAACCACGCCCTCTTCTTCGGCTTTGTGCGCGAGTAGTTTGCCACCGACCACATCACCAACCGCAAACACGTGCGGAAGGTTCGTGCGTTGTTGATCATCAACCACAACTTCGCCGCGCGCACCAAGTGCGAGTCCCAACGAGGCCGCATCGATGCCGCGCAGCACCGGTTTGCGTCCGACGGACACGAGTACGCAGTCTGCCTCGATCGACGACGTAACGCCTCCTTTTTCGACGTGAATTGTCACGCCATCGGCGCGCACGTCAGCACCAGTCACTTTCGTGTCAACGTGAATCTCCAACCCTTGTTTTCGAAAAATACGATCGGCTTCTTTCACAACATCGTCGTCATTGCCCGGCAAGATTGTTGGCGCGAATTCGACAACCGTGACTTTCGCGCCGAGTCGGCGCCACACCGAGCCGAGTTCGAGTCCGATCACGCCACCGCCTACAACCACCAAGTGCTTCGGCACTTCGGTGAGCGAAAGCGCACCCACGTTTGAGAGCACGCGACGTTCATCGAACTTGAGAAACGGTAGCTGTACGGGCACTGATCCCGTGGCAATAATCACGGATTTTCCTTGCCAGAACGTGATCGAGCCGTCGTTCGCGCGGACCTCAATCACGTTGTCCGACTTAAGCGTGCCAAAGCCCCGCGCCCACGTAACTTTGTTTTTCTTGAAGAGAAATTCGACACCTTTCGTGTTCGACGCCACCACATCGGACTTGCGCGTCATCATCGTCGCAAGATCGATACTCATACCGTCGACTTTGATACCATGCTCGGCTGCATGCAGCCGAAGCCACTCGTATTGTTCAGATGAGTGCAGCAGCGCCTTCGACGGAATGCACCCCACATTCACGCACGTGCC
>JAYTTR010000306.1:0-6583 GCA_043744935.1 Gemmatimonadaceae bacterium | reverse complement strand
ACGTGCTGATAGCGGCCGTCAGAACTCCTAGGAAGGCCGCGACAATTGCCGGTTGCACTGACCAGTTCACTTGAGTCTCCTATATCGATTCTGTTGTCGTTATAACAACTCAGAAGTTTTGCGTCGAGAAGCCGACGCCAGACCTCCGTTAAACTGAACCGCGGGCACCGGTCTATGGAGTTTGCACCCGTCGTACAATCGGCGCTATCTGGCCGGCCTGGGCAGCACCACGGCGTGCGGGACGTGGCGTGGACTGATGGTCCCGGCCGAGACGATTCGTGCGCGTAGTGCGCAAGTCGCGCCGCGGCGTTTTCACTGCGCGCGCACGCCCGGCTCACGTCGCGGGCGGACTCGTGCACGGGACGGTCGGCCATTCGGACTGGGCGTTGCCACGACGGGGCGGGCATTACGTGTCACCGATCGCGTGAAATTCCCCGGGGGGCCGGAGAGGGGGAAAGCTTCGGCTGCGGTTAAACGCGTGGTTAGGCGGCGCCGGGAGATTCATTTGGAGCGTGAACCATTTCGAATCACGTTCATATCCCTAACGTATTTGTCCAACATTCCAGCGTGATGCAGTATTAAGTAGGGATTGCGCCGAGCGGCTATTTCCCGAAGTGATTCATCCAGACGACACAACGCGCGCCTTTCGTCGCCGTCCCCAATCGGCTCGCCACAATCTACACAGCAATTGTGTCGCTCCTCGAATGCGCGATCCACGTCGCTGCCTCGTCGTCGACGTAGTATGGCGTCGAGGTCGTTCTAACAAGTTTCATTTGTAGAAAGCCACATCCGAATTACGCCGCTCGCGCCCTGAGCACAGCCTTAAGCTCGCTCAGACAGTCTATCTTGTACCGCGAAGGCAACCGGAGCGAATGATTCGAAAATGCGCTCAAGGTATGCAACATAGAGCCTCGAAAGATTTCCCATCGATGTGTCATCGAGCTGGTCTCCAAGATGGCGTTCTGGGTGTGGCAGACCGGTAATGGTGATAGACCCCACCGGCGGCATGTTTCCGCCGAACCCGGCGAGCACGATGCCGATCGCAGGGGCGGCGCGGTGGATGACCATCGTTCGGAGATCGTTGAAGTAACGCATCAATGGATCGCCCTTCATCTCCGACTGCCATGGGGTATACCAGTTATCAAAGGCGACCTGGTCATATCCTCGAAGGTTTTGCATTGCAAAGGTCATCGAACGGCCGAAAACAACGATGCCGAGGAATCCGAACAAGATGCGGTCGTGATCGGATTCATGCATATCTCGAAAGCCCTGTTGCACCATACGCAACATGGAGCCGGCCCGAGTGACTGTCTGGCTCGGACCGAGCCGGCGAGTCATGACAGCTTCCGCCATCGAGACAGCCATAGCGAATTCGGGATCGTCTAAGTCCATAGCGTGAAATAGGTGTGTGCTTGAATTATCGTCCGGCTAGAAATTATGACTGGGCTGGTCCCCGCGTTTTGCGTGGGTTAGTTCCTCTCGTACCGCGCAGACTCACCAGAGCCACCTGCGACGTTGTTCCAGTCGCACATCTTCGGAGACCAGCCCATGTCATCGTCCACGGTTGCCGCCTCAATCATCTATCTCGGACTCGACGTTCACAAGGACTCGGTGACGATCGCCGTCCTGCCGGCGGATGCGACGGCGCCGACGCGCATCGACAAGTATCCGAATGACTTCGCGAAATTGCGTCGCGTGTGCGAGCGGCTGGCGAAGGAGGGCGAGCTTCGTGCGTGCTACGAGGCCAGCGGCGCAGGCTATGTGCTTCAGCGCGCGATGCAGGGGTGGGGCTACCACTGCGACGTGATTGCCCCGTCGCTGATTCCGGTCAAACCTGGCGTGCAGCGCAAACACGACAAGTATGACGCGGGTCAACTTGCACGGCTGTATCGCGCGGGGGAGCTCACGGTCATACGGATACCCAGTGAAGCAGAGGAGCGCGTCCGTGATGTGGTGCGCTGTCGCGAAACGATGCAGCGCGAGGTCGTGAAGTCGCGGCACTACATTCTCAAATTTCTCGCGCGCCGCGGATTCATCTATCGCGGGGGCATCAATTGGCGGCCGGCGCACTACACGTGGCTGCGTCAACTGACGGGGACGACGTCCCCGCTCGCCGCCGAAGATCAGCTGGTGTTCGGCGAATACTTTTCCCTCCTTGAGTACAAGCTGTCGCGTCGCGATGCGCTCGACGCGCACATCGAAGCACTCGCGTTGCTGCCCGCGTATGCGCCGGCGGTCGCCGCGCTGCAATGTTTTCGTGGGATACAAGTGCATGGCGCGATGGTACTCGCGACCGAGCTCGTCGATTGGCGGCGCTTCGCGTCGCTGCGTCAGTTGATGGCCTATCGCGGCTTCGTGCCGCGCGAGCACTCCAGCGGTACGCGAGAACGACGCGGATCCATCACGAAGGCGGGCAACGCGCACTGTCGTCATGTGCTCGTCCAAGCCGCGTGGGCGTATCGCTTGCATCCGAAGATTGGACCAGCGCTCGCGGTGCGACAGCGCGGACAACCGGCGGCGGTGACGCTACACGCGTGGAAAGCACAACAACGCTTGTACACGATGTACCATCGTCTCTCGATGCGCCGGGGGCCGCAGATCGCGGTGGTGGCCGTCGCGCGCGAACTGATCGGGTATCTGTGGGCGGTCATGCGTGAGGTCACGCCGACCGCGACCCCTCACGCCACGCGTGCCGCAGCCTAGGCTGTTTCGTCGCATTGCAATGCCCGTCGTGGTCACGGGTGTCCGGCAGTACGACAGGAGTCGCTCGCCCTCGTTATGGGGTACGTCGATCAACGACCGATCGTCCAATCCCCGCTCCTAGAATGAGCGTGCTCCAGACGAATCCAATTCTTGCCGCTCCGGCGTGGTGACACGCTGACCGGCGTATATCAGCAGGATTCATCGTCGAAGCATTCCGTCGGCACCCGTGGCTACATCCTTTAGACGTCTCGCCACACACCGAACAAACAACATGCTCGACCACGTCCCGCTTGACAGCAGCCCAGTCATATCAACGAAGCTGTAGAATAAGTCCCTAGGGACCCACCAGCGAATGACGGTGGTTCGACGTAATGGACACAGCGAATGTGCAGTGCGATTGCCCCCTCGTCGAGGTTCCATGGCGCGCTACAAGTACATCGACACGCAGCCCAAACTGATGCCGATCGATCTCGCCGCCCAGCTGCTGCCGGGCACGTTCGAGCATGCGTTGAATCATTTGCTGGATCACGCGGTCGACCTGACGCACTTCGACGCGCGGTTTCGGAATGACGAGACGGGCGCACCGGCGTATCCGCCCGCGCTGTTGCTCAAGGTGGTGCTGATCGCGTACTCGCAAGGCATCGTGAGCAGCCGTCAGATCGCACGCGCCTGCGAAACCCACGTGACGTTCATCGCGCTCTGCGGTGATCAGGCGCCGCATTTTACGACGATAGCGAAGTTCGTCAGTACACTCGGCACCGACATCGCGCGCGTGTTTGCGGCGGTGCTGGCGGTGTGCGACCAACAGGGCTTGATCGGCCGCGAAATGTTTGCGATTGACGGCGTAAAACTGCCGAGCAACGCGTCGAAGCATCGGAGTGGGACGCGCGCGGATTTTGCACGACAGGCGGAGAAGCTTGAGGCGGCCGCCACAACGATGCTGCAGCGCCATCGTGCGACGGATGGTGCGCCGCTCGAGCCTGATCCGGACACGAAAGCGCGCACCCGTATCGATAGACTCGAACACGACACGGCGCAGATGCGTGCGTGGCTCGCACGCCATCCTGACGAGCGCCGGAGCGCGAAAGGGGCGATCCGGAAGAGCAATCGCACGGTCAACGAGAGTGCGAAGATGGCGACGAGCAAAGGCGTCATCCAAGGCTACACGGGTGTCGCCGCCGTCGACGCGGCGCATCAGATCATCGTGGACGCACAAGCACACGCCACGGGCTCCGAGCAGGAACTGCTACTCCCCGTCGTGCGCGCCGTGCAGTCGCTGCGCACGAGCGACACACTGATTACCGCCGATGCGGGCTATCACAGCGAATCCAATTTGCAGCAACTGCATGCGATGCACCTCGACGCGTTGATCGCCGACAAGGACCTGCGTCGGCGTGACGAACGCTTCACCACACAAGCGCGCTATCTCACGCTGCCCAATCCCCTGCACAACAAAGCCGTATCGACGACCCTGCCGAGCGTGTTTGTACCGAGTGACTTTACGTATGACGCGGACGCACGCACCTGCGTGTGTCCGGCCGGCAAGTCGCTCTATCGACGCGGGCAATCCCGCGTCACCCACGGCTTCATCGGCGAACATTTTCAAGGGGCGAAACGCGACTGCGGGCCGTGCGCGCTCCGTGCGCAGTGTTTGCGCACACCGGACACGACACCGGTGCGGAACGTCGCGTTCTTTCGCGACCGCGAGCGTGCCGGTCATGTCAACCACACGGCGAATATGAAGGCCCGCATCGATTCGCCCGAGGGGCGTGCGCAGTACGGACGGCGCTTCGCCACCGTGGAGCCGGTGTTTGCGAATCTGCGCCACAATAAGCGCCTCGATCGCTTCACGCTGCGCGGTCGCGTGAAAGTGAACGCGCAATGGCAATTGTATTGTCTCGTGCACAACATCGAGAAACTCGTACACGCGGGATACGCCGCGTAATCAGCACCGAGGAACGCGCGCGATCACGCGCAATGCGACGCGAAAATCGCCACGAAGTCGCGCTCGCATACAATTCTGCGATTCTATTCGCGCAGGAACGCCAGACGCGACGCGGCGACGTCAAGAAATCGGCTTATCCTACAACCTCAACGCCAGCTTTTGCAGCGGGCGCTCAAACAAAATGCGCGCGCAGCGCGCTTCCGAGCATGCGCCCGACTGCAGCAAGCATCGTTAGCAAGCGCGTCGCCGATCTGACTCCAGTCGAGGGACAAAGGCACTACGCGTTCAGCACGAGTTCCCAAGCAACGAGGCTGACTGAGCTATTGTACTGCGTGTTCTTGTCGAGCCACGTGCGAAGCTTAGGGAGAGCACTCTGCGGCGCAACAACTGCCGCGACGTCCTCGGGTGCGAAAGAGAAGTCGTTCCCGATATGACGCCACTCCCGTTCTCGATAGAACGACTCTTCAGGCTTCGCGCTGAACTCAGTAACCTTCAAAAAGTTGCGAAGGGGATTTTCTTTCAATGAAGGGTCCGTTCCATACTGCGGCGTTCCGGCATGCGTTGCGGAAAGCCGCATTCGCGCGGCCGCCAGCTGGTAAAAACTGGTACCGAGTTGATCCATCTCAGCCGCCGTGGCGAGAGTCTTTTGGTCTGGAGTCACTCCGACCTGTCCCTGTGGAAGCTGCGCAGTTGGAATGTAGAGAACCGGCAGAAACTGCGCGTGAATCGCAGCTGCGTTGAAGCCGAGCGCCACGCGGCCATAGTACTCTGCGTGAGACGGTAGATCCTTCAATGGGATATCCGTCACACAGCAGAACGCCTCCGTTTCGATTCCCTCGGACACGCGTTCCGTGCAACTCGCACGTAGCCGCCTCGACTCAAGAATCTTCTCGACAATTGATGCGCATTCGTCGTCGCTCTTTGGCGTGCCTTGAGAAGAGATGTCCTTCGGGGCCTTGACCGTGTGCCAGTTGATGCCGGATGGTGATCCGACAAAATGCCAGTAGACGTTTGAGAAGTATCGTTGCACGCTTGCTGAGGCTAAGGAATGTAGGGTGTCTCTAGTCTCGCCGACGCTGGCGTTTTGCAGCAAGCGCTCCAGCAGGAAGCTGTGAACGAGCAAGCGCAAGCGCGCAAGTGACACCTCGCACCGAAGAGCGCTTGAATGCAGCAACGCGTTGTTAGCCAGCAATTCGGCGCTGCAAATAGGTAACCTCTGAGATCTCGCGCCAAAACTGAAGCGCACTCGGAGTACGCTGAGGGACGTGCCGCCGAAGCGCACGTGAAATCGCGGGGCCGTACGGAGATGCGACGCCCTCTGCAACCTGACGAGGTACGCCTTGGATGATCTCCCTCTCTGTGAAAGTCGGGATTTCCTTCATTACCAATGATAGAAATGTCAAGCCGGCGTGGTAAATGTCGACCTGCGGACCAATCACGCCAAAATCGCTTGGTTGGATCGCTTCTGGAGGCAACATCCACTTCGCTAGGATCGTGTTGAAGACGTCTATGTCTGGTGCCAAGCGACTAATTCCTAGGTCCCCAACTTTGAAGAACGTTGAGTGATTTGGTGAGGCCATGACACCGTGCGTGTGCGCGACGAAGACGTTACCAGGATGAATGTCCTTGTGAACGTATCCCATAGAATGGATGTACGCGATCGCTTGCAACACGCACTGCGCGATGGGGTGAATCCAGAGATCCGGTTGCAGTTCTGGCCATTGGATCAGCTCGGAGAGTTGCTGATTGCAGCGTTCAATGATGAGGTAGAATGTATCGCGATACTCGAACGCGTCGTGTACAAAGGTGATGTAGGGATGACGCAGGGTCTGAAGATGTCTAGTCCTAAAAAATGTCTACACCAAGGTTGTGGCGAGAATGTTTATGCGGCTTGGTAAAACACGTGGTCAGGCGTTTGTAGGTCGAGACTCCAGT
>JAYTTR010000305.1:0-6586 GCA_043744935.1 Gemmatimonadaceae bacterium | reverse complement strand
ATGGTATGATGAAGAACAAGATGTTGTAAACCGGATTGGCGGTTTCACTCGCCTCCGTGATTTTAACCGCGTGCGGGGATCAATCCGTAACAGGCGTCGTAGCCGCGCCGAACCGGCCGTCGTTCACGGTGGCGTCGGTCGCCAGCGGAACAAACATTTGCAGCAAGGCTGACGGGACAAACATGATTGTCACGCCGAAAAACGATTCGTGGCAGATTGCCGTGCCCGGCAGCGCGTGGGTAGGCAAGACCGCTACGTCAAGCACTGACTACAAGCGGCTTGCCGTCGACCCGTACGTCACAACCTTCAGCGTACCGGCCGGTGCCACCAATATCGCCATCGCGGGCCATGTGTTAGTGGACAACGATGTCGTGATCAACGGCGGTGGCGCCAATTTCTTCACCACCACTCCTGGGCCATATCCGCCAAGTCAGCCAGACAATTCTACAATTGGCAACTTTGATAATACAACTCCAGGTGGCTTGTCCTTCAGCCGGAACACTGGTTTTACTGCCGGCGTCGACAACACGGTCACATTTACCGTATACAACGACGACAATCCAAAAATCGGCGATCTAAACAATTTTGGCGCTCCCTCCACCGGCAACCCGTCTGGCCTCAGCTTTTGTTACACCGTGACGTACGATGCGGCGCCACCCATACGGCAGATCGCCATGTTCGTCATCGGCGACGTTGAAGCGCACGCCGTCAACGATGTCGTCAACTTCTGGGGCTCGCAGTGGTGGAAGAACAACACCATGTCTGGTGTCGTCAGCAACGGTGTCGCGTCGTTCAAGGGATACGCCGTCACGTCCACGAACGCGTGCGGTGGTACGTGGACCAGCTTACCCGGCAATAGCTCCAACCCGCCAGCAACAATTCCGGACGACGTAGTGATCATCGTCACCAGCAAAGTGATCAAGAACGGCAACGCGATCAGCGGCGACATCAAGCAGATGGTCACCGTGCATCACGACGGGGTATATCAGGACAATCCTGGCCATCATGGCGGCGGTAAAGTCATCAACGTCATCTGCCCGTAACGGTTCATCATCAACGAATCACGTGCAACAAAGAACCCCACTCTCGCGCTGAGAGTGGGGTTCTTTGCGTTGGAGAACTGGCCCGATGACATCATTTGCCAACATCTGCCGTAATATTGAGCATACGCTCTTGTTTCCTCCGCTCCGACCATGAAGAAATCCGCCAACATCCAATTGTTGTTCCTGAACAGCCTGATACTCGGCGCGGCCGCTTGCAACGACGCGCCGCCCGCGATTGATCCGTGCAGCACGCGCACGTTTAATCGGACTGCGTGCGAAGTGGCCGTGCAGGGCGGCGGATATCGCTATCACGGTGCCTGGATTCCGATGATCTATCCAAGTCCATACCCGTTCTATTTCAGCCGATACAATAGCTATGTGGCGCGCGGTGGAACCGTGTATTCGGCGCCGATGTCATCGTACGCGCAGTCCTATCGGTCATTGGACTCGCGAGCGAGCGCGTATGCGGGGGTGGTAACCCCGCGAGGTACGGTACTGTCACCATCGCGGATGTCGGCGATCACCTCGCGGCCAGCGTCGATCGCGGGCGCGCGCAGCGGGTCGACCGTGAGTCGTGGTGGATTTGGTTCGATCGGCGCGGGCCACTCGTCCCTCGGAGGCTGAACGATGCGCACACCGGTGACGATCTGCGCCCTATTGCTGGTTTCCGCATGCACGAGTGCGGAAGAGCGCACACGAAAGGCGGAAGAGGCGATGGTGACGCAAGCGAAGATTGAAGCGGCGGCGGAGTCGGTGTTTGTACAGGATTCGCTGAAGCTGCAGGCATCGATCACGATGGACACGATCGACGTGTTGGTGCACACGTCGCAATTATTTACGAGCGATAACGGTGCAACGGAAGTGGACAACAAGTACGTGGTGCAAACACGACTGCGGGCCTCGTGCGAGGTGGATTCGATACGGTACACGCGTATCGTGAAAGGCGATACGCTGTCATGCCAATGGGAGATGCTCAAGTGAAGCGCGTCGTAAATCCGGTACGCGCCGATTGGCAGCGCAAGGTGGAGAGTGTTGGACTTGCATGGCATTCGGCGAAAGGTGCGTACTGGAATGAGGCGGCCTACTACTCGTTCACGATGGACGAGATCCTCAAACTCGAAGACGCCACCAACAAGTTGCAGGCAATGTGTCTGGAAGCCGCGCAACACATTATCGACAGCAATCTGTTCGACAAGCTGCACATCCCGGCGCGCGTCGTACCGCTGATCGTTGAGGCATGGCAGCAAGAGCCACCGTCACTATATGGACGTTTTGATTTTGCATACGACGGCATGGGTCCGCCCAAGATGCTGGAGTACAATGCGGACACGCCGACATCGTTGGTGGAAGCATCTCTGGCGCAATGGTTCTGGTTGCAAGATGTGTTTCCGGCCAAAGATCAGTTCAACTCGATTCACGAGCGACTGATTGAGCAGTGGAAAGTGTTGGCGCCATACCTGCAAGGCGAGCGGCTACATTTTGCCGGAATGGATGACATCGAAGACGGTGTCACGCTCGCGTATTTGCGCGATACGGCGGAGCAGGCGGGGATGACGTGCGAGACGCTCACAATTCCGCAAATTGGTATTTCGTCTGACGGATTTTTTACGGATCTCAACGATCAGGTGATCGAGTCGCTCTTCAAGTTGTATCCGTGGGAATGGATCGTGAACGAAGACGAACGATTTGTGCGTGGTGTGCTGGATCGCGGCACGGGTATGCAGTGGATCGAGCCGGTGTGGAAGATGCTGCTCTCGAACAAGGGATTGCTGGCGGTGCTGTGGGACTTATTTCCTGACAGTCCATATTTGTTGCCGGCCTCATTCGATGTTGCCGAAACATTGACGTGGGATGCGTACGTAAAGAAGCCGCTGCTGTCGCGTGAAGGCGCCAACGTGACGGTAACCATGTTTGATCAGACGTTGATGGCATCGCAGGGTGATTATGGGGACGAAGGCTACGTGTATCAGAGTTTGGCGACGATCCCGAACATGGATGGCTTGTATCCGGTGATTGGCTCCTGGATTATCGGGCAAGAGGCGGCGGGAATGGGCATTCGCGAATCGAAACGCATTATTACGGATAACATGTCGCAATTCGTACCGCATGTGATTGAGGGGTAAGCGCAAGCAGATACAACAAACGGCAAGCCGCGAATTACGCGAATTGTGACGGCTGGCGAAGTGTGTTGGTCTTTTGAAGGTGCGCGGTTCGACGAATCTACGCGCCATAAATTTTCATGGCTGTTTACTCTTCATCCGTAGCGATACATTCGCGGTGAGCGGCGTGTGATACACAATGACGCCTAGAAGAAGTCCTGTCCACGTGATCCACCAAACCGCGGATTCACGATGTTGTTGTAAATCGAACCAAACGTATAGCTCACCCCGAAGTTACCGAAGTACCGATAGTTGGTGGCCAACGCCTGTTGTCGCGCAATGATCTGTTGGTCAGTCAGCCCCGATTGTGCGAGATACAACTGATCAGCCACACGCGAAAAGCGACCGCCGAAGAAAATCGATAGACCCTTGGTTACGCGAAGGTCAATGTTGCCGCCAGCGCCGTAGCTGTAGCGACGCAAGTCATGCAGGTATTGCGACCCAAACAGGCTGAGGTTCACCGAACCCCATGTCTGTTTTGCATTCCAGGAAACCGTGCCGTTGTGCAGCGGACGCGTTTCCGCGATTTCACCATACAGAGTGCGCGATTTATAGCGAAACGAGCTCACGCCAAGCTGATAATAGAACGTGAGCTGACGACGGGTAAACTCCTTGTACGGATACAAGTCGTACTCAATTGCGGGCGCGAACTGAGCACTCAGTTCCTGGTTGAAGTAATCCGAATGCGACCCACCGACACTCAATCCCGCCGACCAGTGCTCGTTCAAACTCCTCACTGCCAAAGCACTGCCACCGTAGTTGCGCTGCAGATTGAGAAAGATGCCGTCGCTTCCTAAATCATATCGACTCTCGTTGTAGCTCACGTACGCATCTGTATTGAGCTTCCACGCCGACGTAACGCGACTGGCGCTGGTATGCACGATCGCGCTGCGCGACTGCGCCTGCTTTTCGCCGTTTGCATAACCACTCGCAGAGATGCGATACACCCAGTTGTTCCAGCGATCCTTCTGCTGCTGCGCAACGGCCGTGGCACCGGTCGCGTCGACGTACGACATCGAGAGTCGCGCGGCTAACGGCGTTTTCGCCGCGTACGGAGCGAGCAGCAACGAAAACGTGCGGGCCAATTGACGACGTACCACGTCGTCCGCATCGTTGGGACTCGTGAACACTTGCGCCGTGTCCGCTCGACCTTTGTAGCGCTCCAGGCCGATCGCCTCAATGGTATACTCGGAGCCGCCAGAGCCCGTTTGCAATGACGTAACAAGCAATTGCACATCGGCGAACAGGCGATCGCGGACCCAGTTCGACCACCGAATCTCGTCGCGCATAAAATCAAAATCGCAGCCGCGTGTTTGGCAGTCGAGGTAGACGCGCACAGCGCCGGCACGCGCGGTGTCGCGCATACCCGACGCGGGCGTTGGGCCCGGAGCGGCTTGAGCGCTGAGCACGTACGCGCCTAGCGTGTGAGCGGAGAGGCTTACCGTGAGCGTAAGTATGAACGAAGTGATTCGGCGCATTTACAATGTCCGTGGGAGGAGGGCGGACGGCAGGGATATCATGATGACAGTAGCGCGAACAAAATGGTTGGAATAAAGCTGTCGAGAATCTGGAAAAAGCGGCACGATTCATCAAACCGTAATGCAAGTGCAATCTGCCCCTCACGGATGGAGTCGCGGAGATACTTTATGAATACTGTGCCAGTCGCTTTGGTCCCATCACCTTCGCGTGCACCCGCTATGCAACTCGCCTCGTCGCCGATTCGTCACCGTACCAATGCTGCGCAACGCCTCGCGCAGTGTGCGATCCTCCTTGTCGTCACGGCAACGCTCGCGAGGGGACAGACGACACGTCCTTCGTTTGATGTCACCGAGGCCTCGCTCACTGATTTACAAATCGCGCTGACGTCTGGACGTGCGACCTCGGTTGCGTTGGTCGACGCATATCTGGCGCGCATTGCCGCTTACGATCACGTCGGTCCGTCACTCAACGCGCTCATTCGACTGAATCCGCGCGCGCACCTGGACGCCGTGCGTCTCGACATGGAGCGGCGGGCCGGGCACGTACGAGGTCCACTGCATGGCATACCGATTGTCGTCAAGGACAACTACGATACGGGTGACATGCCAACCAGCGCGGGCTCGCTCGCGCTGGCCTCAAGTCAACCGTCGCAGGATGCATTCGTTGTCAAACGTCTGCGGGATGCCGGCGCCATTGTCTTGGCGAAAGCCAACCTCCACGAATTCGCCGCCGGCATTACAACCATTAGCTCACTCGGCGGACAAACCCGCAATCCGTATGACCTCACTCGTTGTCCGGGCGGATCGAGTGGCGGTACTGCCGTTGCTGTTGCGGCGAGCTTTGCGGCCGTTGGATGGGGGTCAGATACATGTGGGTCGATTCGTATTCCGTCATCGTTTAACGGTTTAATTGGGCTGCGTCCAACGCAGGGTTTGGTAAGTCGCACCGGCATCGTGCCCTTGTCACACACGCAGGATATTGGCGGACCACTCGCGCGTACGGTGACTGATCTGGCCATTGCGTTAGATGCAACCGTTGGTCTCGATAGCACCGACGTTGCGTCGCAACAGGTACAGGGACATGTCCTTCCAACGTTTCGCGACGCGCTCGACAACACGGCGTTGCGCGGTGCGCGGATTGGCATGTTGATGCCGTATTGGACCGATACCGACGCAGAAATTGCGGACACGGTGCGCGCTGCGCTCTCCACCATGAAGGCCAACGGTGCCACCGTGCTGGAAGTACGAATAGCGGACTTCGACAGTCTGTTGGCGGGATCGAGTGTCATGAACTACGAGACGCGCGGGGACCTGGCGACGTATCTCCAGGGTGTTCCCAATGCGCAGGTGCATTCGATGCATGAGATCCTGACGAGTGGCCTCTATGATCGCGCGCTTGAAGCACGCTTTCGCACTATTGACACCATCGCTGATGTCACGAGTGACGTGTATCGTCGTGCTGCAGCGAAGCAGGCTGCACTCCGCTTTCGCATCATCGCGATCATGGATAGCCTTTCACTCGATGCGCTGGCCTATCCCACTGTGCGGCAGAAGCCCACGCTGATTGGTGAAGTGCAAAACGGCAGTACCTGTCAGTTGGCCGCGCACACGGGTTTACCCGCGATCAGCATGCCGGTGGGCTTCACCATCGACGGTCTGCCCGTGGGTCTGGAATTGTTTGGCCGCGCCTTCAGCGACGCTCGGTTGATCGCACTTGCGTACGCATTCGAACAAACGGGAACACATCGCCGTGCGCCGAGCACAACGCCAACGCTTGTTGCTGGACGCGCACCGCCAGTACGAACAATGACGCTGACGACGCGTGCAGCGGCAGCGACGGTTCGCACGACGTTTGCCTTCGACGCCACACAAAACCTGTTGTTGTGGACGCTGCAGCAAACGAGCA
>JAYTTR010000304.1:0-1721 GCA_043744935.1 Gemmatimonadaceae bacterium | reverse complement strand
ACTCGCGAGTGAGCGGATCACGCGCGGCGCGAATCGTTGGCAGGAGCTTATCGATGGCGAGGCGTTGTTTGCGCAAATTCGCGAACCATCCGAGCCGTTCAAGCACCTGCACTTGTCGATCAAAGAGGTCAATCGCCTGTGCGAGCAACGTCTCCATGCCGGTGCGTCCATGTTTCCGCGCAAAGGTGTCAGGGTCTTCGCCGTCCGGTAACGTCACGACACGCACCGACGCACGGTGACGCAGCAGCTCCTTCCCCGACCGAAACGTGGCCTTCTGCCCCGCCTCATCACTGTCATACAGCAAAAAGATTTCGGGTGCGTACCGCACGAGCAACTCGCCCTGCTCTTCCGTTAATGCGGTACCGAGCGGCGCGACTACTTCTTCGATACCGGCCAGCGCGAGGCGAATCGCGTCGAGATATCCCTCAACGACAATGGCGCGACCGTTTCGACGCATCGCGTTTTTTGCTGCGTACAAGCCGTACAGCGTTCGACGCTTTTGAAAGACGACCGATTCGCCACTGTTGAGATATTTCGGTGCATCATTACCAAGCGCTCGACCACCAAACGCCACGTGATGTCCGAGTTCATCCACGATCGGAAACATGATCCGACCAAAAAAACGCTGCCGCGGTTCAGTCTCGCCATCACGTGCTACTAAAAGTCCAGCTTCGAGTAAACGCGCATCGTCAAAACCGAGACCGTGCAAATAGCGGCGCAGCGACTGCGGATCACGAGGTGAAAACCCAATGCCGAATCGCGCGCACGCACTCTCGTCAATGCCACGACCGCGCAAATACTCGCGCGCATCGCGCCCAATACTCTCTGACGTCAATTGCGTGCGGAACCATTCCGCAGCCGTCGCCAACACTTCCCAGTTGCGTTCGTTCGGATCGGCAACGACCATGCGTGACGGTGTGTCAATCACCTCAATGCCAACACGCTCACCAATCATTTTAATTGCGCTTGGCCAGTCAAGTCCCAATCGTTTTCGCACAAAGGTAAACACATCACCGCTTTCCGAACAAACAAAACAATGATAACTGCCCTTCTTTTGCGAAACTGAAAAGTTTGGTTTCGTACCGCCGTGAAATGGACATGCGCCGCGATAGTCCGCGCCGCTCCGCTTCAGTGGGACATACTCCGAAATGATCTGCACGATGTCAGCGGCAGAGCGTACGCGCTCAACTGTTTCGTCGGAAATCATGCGTCGATCATGCCAGTTCGGCGACAGTTACGCCAGCACCACCCTCGTTCCACGCACCGAGTCGAAAGCCGCTGACGCGGGTGTCCTTTTTCAGCATTTCGCTCACGCGCGAGCGCAACGCACCGGTTCCTTTCCCGTGAATAATTCGTAGTTCGCGCAAGTCCGCGCGGATCGCTGTGTCGAGCGCCTGCATCACGCGATCATCGACTTCGTCGACGCGGACGCCGCGCACATCGACTTCACGCACCGGCTCGACGTCGGGAAGATTGCCCGCCAGCGACAAGCGAAAGGCTGGTGGTGGCGGCGCCGCCGTGCGCGTCAATGCACTGACGGGCACGGACAACGTCATGGATCCAACCGCTACCCGCGCGTCGGCGCCACGAACCGAGACGATGCGACCGAGTTTACCGCCGAGTGTGTCGACCAACACGTCGTCGCCGGTGGTAAGTGGCGCGGCGGCACGCAACTCGGCGGCACTCACCACGCGCGTTGCGATCACCGCACCCGGAACGGC
>JAYTTR010000303.1:0-6601 GCA_043744935.1 Gemmatimonadaceae bacterium | reverse complement strand
CAGCAGCGGCAGTGGATCATCATGGCGGCGAAGGAGCTGAGCATCATGCCAACCACGGAAGGTGGCTTGGATATGAAACTTAATCTCACGCACGGTATCGACGGCTATCCGGGCATCGAGCACACGTTGCCCATCACGCCGAAGTACAACGATGTGTTTCAGTGGTACAAAGAAACCGGCGTGACCAATTCACCGACACTCATCGTGGAGTATGGAGGACCGTTTGGTGAAGGATGGTTTTATCAGTCGGAAAATCTCATCGACGATGTGAAGCTGCGTCACTTCACACACCCGGTTGACTTCGACACAAAAATTCGTCGTCGCGGCACTGGTAACGCACCGGGACCGGCCGGTTTTGCGGTCAAGGAAGAGTATGCGATGTGGCAACATGCGATCGACGTGAAAAACACGGTAGAAGCCGGTGGAAAAATTGGCGTCGGCAGTCACGGCCAGCTGCAGGGACTCGGCATGCATTGGGAGATGTGGCTGCTGCAATCCGGAGGGCTGTCACAGCACGACGTGCTGCGCTCCGCCACCATCGTCGGCGCCGAAGCCATCGGACTCGGTACCGAAGTTGGGTCGCTCGAACCAGGCAAATTTGCCGACATCATTGTGCTCGACAAAAACCCGCTCGAAAACATTCGCAATACCAACACCGTGAGCATGGTGATGGTGAACGGCCGTCTGTACGACGCAAATACACTGGATGAAGTGTATCCGCGGAAACGTGCGTTGCCGAAACAACCGTGGTCGTACACGGTACCGGTGGCGGGGGCGGGGATGCGGTAAACGAGCGCGCCGTGCTCAGTTTGAGCACGGCGCGACGCCGACCAGCGCGTCGCAAATTCGCTTTAGCTCCGGTCGTAAAACGGCGGCGGCTCGATACCGAGCGAACGTAAATACACGTAGCCCTGCCCACGATGATGGATCTCGTTATCCACGATGTAGAGCAGCAGGTCGTAACCTGTCATCGTCCATTGACCAAACGCGGTCATGGTTTCCTGAAAGCGTGCGGCGGGAATTTGCGGAAAAAGTACGTCCAGCTGTCGCGTACTTTCATCCCACTGTGCGAGCACATCATCCTTCGTTGTGGCTGCCGACGCGACGTAGCTCACCCATTCATTGGTGATCACACCGGTCACGGTCGACACGGCCATGCCCAACATTTCATTCGCGAGTTCGCCAAATGTACGCATCCCGCCCACCGAAAACGTGAACAGCTGATCGTCGGGAAAAGCAACGATCGCGCGACGCGTCAACCGACGGTGGCCCTGCCAATGTGCGAGGAACTGCGACTGCGAAATGACGAGTGTGGGCGATGCTGTGGTGGACATTCAGGCCTCGACGATATTAGAGAGTCGTGCAATGAGATGTTTGGTCTTTGTTCGGTTATTCAGTGCAATTGTATGACTGCGAAGGACGACGCGCAAGGAGGTCAATAACCGGGCGGCACGGACGACGTCAGCAAGACCTTCATATGCCCTACGTAGCCGGTACCAGACGCCCCACACGCAATGTCAGTGGCCACACCAAACGCTGCATTGCTTGCGCTCCCCACGCTTCGCGAAATGCCACCGTCAGCGGAAGAATCGGATCGTGCCCAGTCGACGCACGATAGCGCGACACTGCCGACCACGTATCCACATACCCAAGTAGTTGTCCGAGCGACCACGTCGCGTCCATCGCGAACGCGCCGACATCAAGAGGCGCAAACGGAAATGCAAGATCACGATACTGTCGGTCGACAAATGCGCGCTCTTTGGGCCACCACTCGCCCATCGCTTTATCGAAATCGCTCATGACTTGCGTAAGCATCGGCACCAATGGACATTCGAGTAACGCATAACTCCATTCGGCGATCACACCGTTCGGCACGAGCACACGCGATGCTTCCGCGTGAAATGCATCCACGTCAAACCAATGCAACGCTTGCGCCACCGTAATAAGCGCCACGCTTCTATCCGCGAGATCACTTTGCTCCGCCGGTGCGACACCGTACGTCACGCGCGCATCGGGCATCGCGTGCGCGATTTGCGCGGCGCTGGCGTCGGTTGCGACGACCTGCTCGAAATACGACGCCAGCGCAACGCTGGCTTGGCCTGTGCCACAGCCGCAATCCCACGCGAGTGCGCGCGATGGCGCGGCATCCGCCAGCGCAGCGAATAACGCTGACGGATACGACGGTCGAAATGTTGCGTATCCAGACGACACTGCAGAAAAGTGATCGACAAAGTTTGGCTCGCTCACAGAACGCTCGCCGGGCTCGTACCGTCGCTCTTCAAGCGCATCCGAATAAGTCGTACCGAGTTGAGAAAAACCAAAACGTCGGGCCCGAGATGAATCATCGCGGCCTGCACCGGGCCAATAAGTCGAAGTAATGCAGCAATAATACCGAGCACGTGTACCACGCCAACACCGACGTACAGGTTTTGTTGAATGGTGCGATAGGCGCGTCGCGCAATTTCGCGCGCATCCGCAATCTTGCTGATGTCATCAGTCATCAACGCAACATCCGCAGCCTCGATCGCTGCCTGTGTACCGGCCACTCCCATCGCGATACCAACGTCAGCCTGTGCCAACGCCGGTGCATCGTTGATGCCATCGCCAATCATCGCCACTAATTGTCCGCCTGCCTGCAATCGCTTGATGGCGTCGACCTTCGCATCAGGAAGGAGATCCGCCACAATCTCGTCGACACCGAGTTCCTCACCAACGCGCCGCGCCGTCGAGGCATTGTCGCCCGTCAGCATGACGATGCGATGAATGCCACTCGCCTTCAGTCGCGAGAGCGCCGCCTTCGCATCCGGACGCACTGGGTCAGCTAAATGCAGGACACCAATCGCGCGTTCATCGACGGCGACATACACCACCGTCAAATCATCCGCGCCGTCCCTCGGCGCAAGCGTGATTCCACTTTCGGTGAGATACGCCGCGTTTCCGGCCAGAATAACCTGGCCGTCCACGACGGCGCGAATACCTCGACCACGAATGACTTCAAACGTGGATGGCTCCGGCACCTCAATGTTGGCCGCCGCTGCTCGCTCCACCACAGCTTTCGCCAACGGATGACTCGACCGTCGCTCCGCCGCCGAGGCGAAACGAAGGAGATCATGCTCGCTGATATCGCCGAAGCGTTCGATGCGTACAACGGCCGGTCGGCCCATCGTGAGCGTGCCGGTCTTGTCGAAGGCGAGGATGCGGACTTTCGCTAATTGTTCGAGATAGATGCCGCCCTTCACCAGAATGCCCGCGCGAGCAGCTCGGGCAATAGCCGCAATCATCACCAGCGGTGTCGCGAGTCCAAGTTCGGCCGGCGAGGTAAAGATCAACAGCGTGATTACCATGCGGAGATCACGCGTGAAATACCAAACGCCCAACAAGAATACCAAGACGACAGGTATGAGCCATGCCGCGACACGATCGGCAAGTTTTTGCACCGGCGCTTGTGAATCCTCCGCCGTCTCGACCAGCGCAACAATGCGCGCGAACATCGTGTCACCGCCTACTTTCTGCGTTTCGATGTCGAGCGCTCCCAACTCGATCACCGTTCCCGCAAAGACCGTGGCGCCCTCGCTCTTGTCCTGCGGTACGCTCTCGCCGGTGATCGGCGCTTGGTTGACCGACGCTTCGCCCGCCCGCACAACACCGTCAACGGGAATCTTTTCGCCTGCGCGAACGATGATGATGTCCGCAACGCGAACGTCAGCGAGTGGCAACATCACGTCGGCACCGTCGCGACGAACAAGCGCCGTTTGTGGTACACTGCCAATGAGCGCCTTGATTGACGCGCGCGCGCGGTCGGTGTTGAGCGCTGCGATAAACTCCGCAATGAGAATAATGACCATCAACACTGCGCCGGCGATGTACTCCCGGCCTAGCATGGCGATCAACGTCGCGATCGTCACGAACACTTCGGTGCCGATTTTTCGCTCGCGAATGAGATCAAGCAAGCCAATTTTTGCGAGCGGATACAGACCCGCTGCTACACCTGCGAGCAGCACCGACAACGGTACCACGTCAACGCGATACAGCCCGACCACAACGCCAACACCGACAATGCGAGCAACCTCCACCCAACGCTCGGCCGTCATCAACCGCGTGGTCTCCGTCGACGGCCGAAGCGTCGTCACTTTGCGATAGCGGACGTGCAAGCGTTCATCGGTGCACTGCTACTTGGTACCGCCTGCTCCGCTCCGTACTGACTCACGATCAACGCCGCAGGATGTCCATCTCGCGCCGGCTGGAAGATGAAGAGCAAGTTGTAGGTGCTATCGCAAATGTCTGGCAGCGTTGGTCCACCCAACGCTGTTATGACAGCGGGAATGGTATTGCTGTGTCCAATCACCAACACAACACCGTTCTGTTTACGAACCGCGTCGGCGACTGCCGCGATGTGCGTTGTACTACCGCCAACGAATGAAATCACTTGCGGTATCACACCGAATTTCGCGGCGCTCGGAATTGCGGAGTCGGCGGTGCGCTTGGTCGCCGTGACAATGATTGCGGTTGGTGCCGCGTGCGACACTGCATCGGCAAGCGCCATCGCGCGCTGCTGTCCCGCCTCCGTAAGCGGCGGATCGGCTACCGGTTGCGCGGCCTTCTCCGCGTGACGCACCAACACCACCAACGACGGACCCTGTTGCGCCAACACCGCGCGCGCTTCGCTGAGTAGAAAGAATGGCGCTATCGCAATAAGTGCAATGCGACAGCGGCCCACGCGCGAGAACAGTTTCATGCGCGCACTAACTACGGGTCTTCGTGGCGCCCACGCCAATCAGCACCAGGCCAATCGCCACACCCGCACCGCCAACCCATGTCGGCACTGCTTGCTTCTCGCTGACGGACGCTTTCAAGGGGCCGACGTCAAGCACGGTGGTGTTCTTCGTGAAGGAGAACCCGCGGAACAACACGAACGCACCGGCCAGCAAAATCACGATGCCAACAATCAACATGCCACGCATATCGCCTCGATGGTAAGAACATCCTGTGAAATCGACGGTTGGCGCGAGTCGTCCAATGTCGCATGCTTCACCGCAGCGCACATGGCGTGCCACGGGTTCATGATTGCTCCGAATCCCGCCTAGTTCGGTGTTTCAAGCTTGCCCTGAAGGAGTAATCGGACTCTCGGCCAATCCTCATCGGTAATGCCGAAATAGACAGAATCTCGTACGTATCCGCCGCGCACGATCATGTGTCGACGCAGCACACCCTCGCGCACGGCCCCAATACGCTCCATGGCGCGCTGTGATTGTGTGTTACGCAAATCCGTCTTGAGCTGCACCCGAAGTGCGCCAAGCGTGCCAAAAAGATGCAAGAGTTGTAGATACTTGGCTTCGGTGTTGACTGCGGTGCGTTGATACGATGGTGTAATCCACGTTCCGCCAATTTCCAGGCGACCGTGCGCGCGCGCAATGTCCATCCATCGTGTGCTTCCCACCAACATGTTCGAACGCACATCGATAATAGCAAAGGGCACTTCCGAACCATCGGCGGTCGCGCGCGCTGCGGCCTCGAGATACGCGGCGACTGCGCGATCCGTACCGAGCGGCGGTTGCACTGTCGTGAGCCACAATTCCGCAAAATTTCCGGCCGCGAGCAGCCCGGCGTGATGCTCGACGCCGAGCGGTTCGAGCCGCACATGTTGCCCTGTGATTGTCACCGAAACCGGGTTAAACGGTTTCCGTGGCTCCACACTCTCGCTCACGCGTACGCAGTCGCCGCCGCGTCCCAATTCAGCGTCGCAAGAACGGCATCGAGATAGTCGCTGCGACGATTTTGATATTTGAGGTAATACGCATGCTCCCACACGTCGATGCCAACGACCGGACGCATGCCGTCAGTGAGTGGCGAGTCCTGATTGGGCAAACCTCGCACCGAGAGCTTACCGCCGGCGTCGCGCATCAACCACGACCATCCCGAACCAAACTGGCCGAGCCCCGCTGTCTTCATCGCCGCGAGACATGCAGTCACAGAACCAAAGTCCCGCATGATCGCCGATGCTACTCCGCCACTCGGGGTCTTCGCACCACCCGGTGATAACAACGTCCAGAACAGTGCATGATTCGCGTGACCACCACCATTATTGCGCACTGCAGTGCGCACGCCCTCGGGCAGCGCCGCCAAACCGGTCAACAATTCGCGCAGTGTTTTGCCCTGTAACGCCACCTGTGTTTCAAGCGCCTTATTCAAGTTCGTCACGTATGCGGCGTGATGCTTATCGTGATGAATTCCCATTGTTTGCGCATCGATGGCCGGTTCCACCGCGTCGTTGGCGTAGCCAAGTGGTGGTAGAGAAAACGGATAGTGCTGTGAAAGAATGTCATCCGCCACACGACCGCGCGCGAAGGGTGCAGTTGCTGCCATTGCGCGTTCGGTAAGCGAGGAGGAGACCGCCAAACTTGCGGCAGCGCCAGCGGTAGTGCGCAAAAACGTGCGACGTTGCATATCAAACGCTCCGAGACAACCTGCGATGGACCTGCGTTGAGCGGGTTATCCGCTGTTTCCGTTCCTACCGTGTCGTTTGTTGCGGTTGATTTAAAAAAACACCACCTAGTACCGCGCGAGATACCGGTCCAACTCCCACGCGCTGACCTGACTATTG
>JAYTTR010000302.1:0-24900 GCA_043744935.1 Gemmatimonadaceae bacterium | reverse complement strand
GCCATGCTCGCTGTGAATATTGAATCACCAACGGACGACGGAATCTCTCGCAATCGAATGCCAACAGACAACGGGATGGCGGCCAGATCAATCCTGTCGAGCGCTCCGATTTGAAAATCCGATACAACGACAAGCTCCGCACGAGACGGTTGCGTGTTAAGCCACGCAATAGCGCCGCGCAGGGTGCCTGGCAGTGATGCGCTCTCGATCACGATACTCGTCTGCGCGTCCTTCGCGAGCACCAATGCCTCGCGTCGCGCCACTACAATTGCGCGTTCGCCCTTGGCTGAAGTGCGCAACATACTGGCGCTCGTATCGAGTACAATGGCGCGTGCCAGACTGTGACCTGCGGCACGCACACGATCACGTGTCAGGAGCACTGGCTGCGCGAGTGCCAGCACGGATAACAACACAATGAGCAAGCGCGCCGCGAGCACCAACCAATCACTGACCCGGGTGCGCCGTACAGGCAGGAGCCGAGTGGACGTGAGAAATCGCAGCGTGGGGAATGGCTGAACACGCGGCCGATGTCGACCCAGCATATGCAGAACAATCGGCGCTGCGAGGAACAGCAACCCAAACCACGCCAACGGGTTTTGCCAACTCACGCGGACGTGCCTGCTGTCGCGTCGTGGTGTGGGTGCAGCACGCGGTGCTTTGTCGCACGACGCAGGAGGTAGTCTCGCAACGCATGCGCTGGTGGAAGCTCGGTCGCCATGCGCGCATAATCGATGTTGTCGCGTTGCGCTTGACTGCGGCAACGCTCCAGAAAAGTGGTCACCGCGATGCGATACTCGCGCTCAGCCGCGGTGGCGTCGACGAGTTGCCGCACACCCGATTCCAGATCTTCAAACTCAATGTTGCCGGTATATGGAAACGTGACCTCTTCCGGCGCAACCAACTGCAGCATGGCGACGTCGTGCCCACGCTGCACCACATGTCGCAGTTCACGTTGCGTCGCTACTTCATCGTCGTAAAAGTCAGAGATGACAACAACAACGCCACGTCGCTGCAGTAGCTCCGCCGCACGCGAGATCACACGTGCGGGCCGCCATACGCCGCCAGTGGCGAGCCGATCAATCTGTGCAATGAGTGCGCGCAAGTGCGGTCGGCCACCGCGCGCGGGAAGAAATCCAAATTTGTCGTGCGTCATAGTCATGAGTCCAACGGCGTTGCCCTGTTGCGACACGAGATACGCAAGCGCCGCCGCAATAATGCATGCATAGCGAAACTTCGACACACCCGTCGCCGGGAACGCCATTGACGCACTGGAGTCGAGCACGATCATCACGGACACGTTCGTCGTTTCACGAAACTGACGCGTGTACAAACGGTCACTTCGTGCAAACACTTTCCAATCCAGGTATTTCAGGTCGTCGCCAACGCGATACGGGCGATACTGCTGAAACTCCTCGCTGTATCCGTGAAACGGACTGCGATGTCCGCCAACGCGCAGTCCCTCCACCACGACGCGGGCCGCGAGTTCGAGATCATCAATGGCCGCGACAACGGTGGGTGAGAGGGCCGACATCACGACGGTCGCGGCGCATACGACTCCGTCACGGTTTGACTGCGTCAAGGAGGCGCGCGATGATATGATCGGGTGTGACGCCGTCGGCTTCCGCTTGAAAATTTACGAGGAGACGATGTCGCAATACGGGAAGCGCCACACTTGTGACGTCGTCCAGCGATGGGACGGTGCGCCCGTCAAGTAGCGCGGACGCCTTGGCGCCCAAGATCAATGATTGTCCTGCACGCGGCCCCACGCCCCAACGCACGCACTCGCGCACGGGCGCCGGAGAAGTCGCATCGGCCGGCCGGGTCGCGCGAATCAATCGCAACGCATAGTCGACCACGTTGGCGGCGGCCGGAAGATCACGTACAAGCAATCGTGCCGCTTCGAGCTCAGCACCGGTTGATGCATGTTGTGCCGCACGATCCACACCCGTTGTGGTATCGGCCAGGATGCGACGTTCGTCGTCGACGGTCGGATAGTCCATTACCACGTTGAACATGAAACGATCAAGTTGCGCCTCCGGTAATGGATGCGTTCCCTCTTGTTCGATGGGATTTTCGGTCGCCAACACAAACAATGGTCGGTCTAAGGCGTACCGCACACCACCAACGGTGACCTGATATTCTTGCATCGCCTCGAGCAACGCCGCCTGGGTGCGCGGAGGGGTGCGATTGATTTCGTCCGCAAGAATGATGTTGGCGAACACCGGACCCGGTATGAATCGCACATGCCGTTTCCCCGTCACCACGTCTTCCTCAATCACTTCGGTGCCAAGGATATCCGACGGCATGAGGTCGGGGGTGAACTGGATACGACTGAACTTGAGCTGTACCGCGTCGGCGAGCGTTTTTATCAGTAGTGTTTTTGCCAAGCCTGGCACGCCACGCAGCAAGCAATGTCCGCCAGCAAACAGGCAGATGAGCACCTCTCGTCGAACTTGTGTCTGGCCAATGATGACACGTCCAATTTCAGCATCGAGGCGTTTGGCCAACGCAGCGGCGGCATCGAACGGCAATGCGGACGTGGCGGCAACGTGCGCGGAAGACGGGCTATGCATGTCCGGATGTGCGAGGTGATGCGGCAGTCGGGTCACGTCCAATACGTGTCGCGCGGTCATTGCGCTGGCCCATTCCGCACGCACGTCGATAAACTTCGCAGGTAGTCACTCCGTCCTCCACTACATGATGCAATCATTCGCCGCTGCACTGGTCGTTGCCCTCGTGATCCCGGCGCCGATGCGGTCCGCGCGCAACCGAGACGTTGACACGCAGACGCGACGAATTGTGGTCGCACGTGCGGAGACGTTGGCGGTCACAACATTTGCACCGGACCGAGCGAACACGTCGCCCGCGAATACCGCATCACGACCGACCGTTGTACTGTTGCCGAGTCAGATTGGTTCGGTGTTTTCGATGCGACACATTACGGAAGGCTTGCTGGCGCACGGCTATTCGGTCGCGGTCATCGATGCGTTGGGCATGGGTGTATCCGCACGGCCCAGTGTGGCCGACTATTCGCTCACGGCACAGGCGCGTCGGGTTTACGCCGCGCTGGATTCGCTCGCGTTACGCCATGTGGTGTTGGTGGGACAGGGAACGAGTGCGAGTATCGCGTTCAGGCTGGCCTCAAACGATACCGCGCGGGTGCATGCCCTCCTGTCGATCGCCGGTGGACCCGTGGATCGACAAGCAACAAGCGGAGTCCGCCTCGCACTCGCATTTTCGATACTCATTGACACGCCGGTTGGGCGTGCCTTTGCGCGACGCAAGTTTTCATCGGCGATGCGTGAGCATAGCGTGGATGCGCAGTGGTGCACGGCCGATGCGATGGCGGCGTATCTCGCTCCGTACGAGCACGATTTGCGTGGCTCACTGCGCGCGCTCCGTGGCATGAACGACGCGAGTGAGAGTGAGCTGCTCACTGATCGGCTGCCGCATATTCGCGTTCCTGTTCGCTTGCTCATTGGTGACAAACCCACTTCAGATCGCCCTACGACGACGCAGATCGCGATGCTCACGACACACGTATTCAATTTTCGCGTGGACACGGTGCGCGCGACGGGAGCCATGCTGAACGAGGAGCGCGCCGGCGTTGTCGTGGAGCACATTGTCACGCTTGCCATGGAGACAACGCGTACACGCGCACCATAGAACCAGTTACAGCTGGATAACGTAGCCGCAGTCAGGTGTGGCGCTGCCGTTCAGCATCAAATGGTACAACGCGAGTGCGGCCTCATCGCCCTGCAGACGCGAAATGCTCATCCACGATTGCAATGGCACCAGAAACGCGCGCCACGCGTCGCCCGCCTTTCGTTCAATGCCGCCCGGACCCCAGTCCACCGCGCGCCGCTTGATCTGCGTCGGCGCGAAAAACAATGCGGGCTTGGCACCAGGCAAATCTCCCGCAGGCGCCAATGTTTCCCAATGCGTCAACCCGATCGCCGCACTGTAGACGACCTTCGCACCGAAATGATGATGTATCGCCGCGCGCAACGTGGCGTTTCCCGAGAAATCGGCGTACACGACGGGCGCCGCAACCGGAAGCGACGTTACGTCGTCGTACGTGATGACACGATCATAGCACCCGAGGCGCTCGACGAAGGCGAGATTCGCGCGTGACGTGAGCCCGACAATTCGCGGACGTGGCATCGCACGCTGCGCCAGCAAAAACGCGAGCGCGTACGCTGTCTTGCTCGACGCACTGGAAATGAGAATCTCATCAGCGCCAAACCAGTGCGCGTCTGCCAGGAAATCATCCAGCATAAAGGATGTCACGAACAACGGTCGCACAATCATGTACGCATCTTCGGTTGTTGCGTCGTACGAAAGATCGCCGGCCGTGCGTTGATACTGATTGTACACCGCAGGTAATGACGCCCGGTGTGGCGATGCGTCCGTGAACCCATGCGACGACACATGGCCCGGGTGCACGATGGCGTGGGAGGCCATTGGCCAATAGCCAAAAAATCGCTCACCAATCGGCATGTCGCTCCGTTGTGACGCGACAACGTTGGCAAAGCCCCACACAGGAATGCATCCCCATCCATCGGTCGCCGGGAAAAAATCCCAGTAGTGCATCTGATCGCCCAGCGCGACGTACGTGATGTTGTTCGCGGAGAATCCGAAACGATCAACACGCAGCAACACCGTACCCTCAGCCAAGGAAGCCATACTCGGCAACGGGGATGTCTCAACGCTCGCGCGGTGGATGTCGTCGCGTCGCACCAATAGTTGGCGCACGGTGTCCGGAGTATTCACCGCGCGCGACGCTGTGGCGCACCCTTCTCGACGAGACGTCGCAATTCCTTGATTGGTTCCGGATTGTCATCCACTTGCAGTCGCACGACCACATCGTTGTGCAGCCATACACCAGCGTCTTTCTTTACGATCAGCATCGCCGCTGACTGCATGCCGCGCTTGTCGCCACCCGCCAACTGTCCCGCTTCGAGCGCCGCGAGCAAACGAACGGACAAATGACCCGTCGTTTCCTCGAACGCCTTCACCATCGAGCTGACGACCTCTGGACTCGCCAAGATATTGCCTTGCGCCGTGCAGTACTTGCCTTGCTTATCGCCAGCCCATTCGGTGGCCTTTGGACCAGTGAACGCCGCGACATTGCCTTGCGCATCAATCACCGCGAACTGCCGACCAAACTTTGTCCAATCGACCGGACGCGGATCGGGATCGCCCTCCCACACTTGCTTGATCACGTCGACCGGTTTGACCCCTTTGCGCAACAAGGCAATGGCCTGCGGACCATAGCTGACGTCGACAATGGCTTGTGTCGCGGCTGCACCAACGCCGGCTTCGGCCCAAAGCACTCCATTGCCGACGGAAAACACCCGCGATTGCACAGCACCACCAACTTCCCCCGTCGCTGGATCGTAGCCAAGAATCGAGAAGGTGGCGACCGGCGGCCACGGGAGCGGCGGCATGGTCGAGAAGTTCGCGGTCTGCTGCGCGCACAGCACCACTGGTGCGAGCACAATCGCCAAACCAACACCCGCCATACACCTGTAAAATAATCGCATCTGATCTCCCGCCGAGTTACGGCAATGACGCGCGAATGCGAACGCGCGTACCCCATGGATCCTGCGTGAATACTGCGTCGTCCGTGCGAGTGAAAGCGAAACCGCCAACCGTCAAGTTCTCCTGCAATGCCTGCACGTCGGAGGCGTGCGGGACCACAATTTCCCACTCGAGCAAACGCGCTTCATTGGCACGCGCCGACTCTCCAGTCCGCGTCCACGTGTTGGTTCCAACGTGATGGTGGTATCCGCCCGCCGCCAGAAAGAGCGCGCCGGGATAATCCCAAACCGTCTTGTCGAATCCCAACCCTTCGTGGTAAAACGCCGCGCCTTGTTCGAGGTTGCCAACATGCAGGTGCACGTGTCCAATGGTCGTGCCTGCGGGCGCACCTGTCCACGGGATTCCGTGCGCCGACTGCACCACCGCACTCGCGTCGAGCGGTTCGGTAACCATCGCCAACTGTTGACCATGGGTCTCCCACATCTCCCGGGGGCGATCCGCGTAAATCTCGAGTCCAAGTCCATCAGGATCGGTGAGGTATATCGCTTCACTCACAAAGTGATCCGACATGCCAGCCCGCTCGTTGATATTTGCGAGATGCGTGACGAACCGTCCGAGCGCGGCACGGTCGGGCAGCAGGATTGCGACGTGAAATAGTCCCAGTCGCCCACGAGGCGGCACCGGAGCAGCGCCCTTCAATTCGACGAGATCGAGCAACGCCTGAGGGTCATCGTGCGCCGCCATGGTCGTTGAATCACCGCGTTCTGACAACACGCGGAGTCCGATGACATCGCGATAGTATGCCACTGATCGCGCGACATCGGCGACTTGTAGTCGCACCTGTCCGAGGTGCGTCGCCTCGGGCATTCGATAGCGCGGCGGGCGAACGCCGTGCGCGGGGAGGACGGGGGGTGTTTCTGGCATGTCGGCGACAACGAGAGTGAGGCTCACACCTCCACAATGTACAGCGGGAGAAACGGTGAGAGGAGCGAAGCTAGATCTGTGGCCGGCAATTGCGGTCGCGCCAAGAGCGCTAGCGATGCGTCAATGAGGAGCTGCGTCGCAGTCGCACGTGAGTTCAGCGGCAATGATGGTGGCAGCATTTCTGACGCAGTGCGCGCGGCATCCCGAACAAACCACGCGGAATATTTCAGATCATCCACCGCGAGAATCGCATCGCGAAGCACAACGGCAACTGCACGACGCGACGCCGAAGCGGGTACGTCCGAATACGTGCACGCGCGCTGCCAGCGTTTGGTCGGCCACTGCACAACCGCTTCGAGAAACTGTCGCACGGACGCGGGTACGGGATCGCTG
Source organism: Gemmatimonadaceae bacterium (assembly GCA_043744935.1). Lineage (GTDB taxonomy): Bacteria > Gemmatimonadota > Gemmatimonadetes > Gemmatimonadales > Gemmatimonadaceae > Gemmatimonas. Next base: position 18,039 of record JAYTTR010000302.1, on the reverse strand, counting down.
GTCGCTGTCGGGGGCATGTGTGCGGTTGGAGGAACATCAAACATGCGAGTAGGCGCCGAGCAATGGAGTGCCGAAGGAACGGCAAAGCCACAAAAAATCCATGAAAATCGACACGGCCTCGCTCTTCACTCCCCGCACGCGGGTGCCCCTGCGCGCATCGCACGCGTAACGTTCCCGGGTGTCCAATGTTTCGACAGCCACCGACGGAACCCTGACGGTCCTCATCATCGATGACGAGCCGCAGATTCGTCGACTCGTCCACAACGCCTTGACGACGAAAGCGTTGTTGGGTGACGACGCTCAGGGCGTTACGGTGCGGATTGTGGAGGCGGCAACGGCGCGCGACGGGATTGATAGCGCCGCAGCAGAGCGTCCGGCCTTGATCATTCTTGATTTGGGATTGCCCGATCAATCGGGGCTCGACGTGTGTCGCGAAATTCGTCAGTGGTCGACCGCTCCTATTCTGGTCCTCTCCGCACGGCATCAAGACACGGAGAAAGCCGCGCTGCTCGACGCTGGCGCCGACGACTACGTCACCAAACCATTTTCGACACTCGAGTTTGTGGCGCGAGCGCGGGCACAGCTTCGTCGCGCACGAACGGCAACGAGCATGTCGGCAACGCCTGTGCTCGTCTCGTTTGGCGAAATACAACTGGATCTGCAGCGCCGCCGCGTAGAGCGTGATGGTGTCGTCGTGCATTTGACGCCCACCGAATTTGCGCTCCTTCGCACGTTGGCGCTGCATCCGCGGCAGACACTCACGCATCGGCAGCTCTTCGCCGACGTCTGGGGGAATGTTGAAGGCGACGCGCAACAGTACTTGCGCGTGTATGTTGGACACCTCCGACGCAAAATCGAGAGTGATCCGGTGCGGCCGCGCTATATACAAACAGAGCCTGGCGTCGGATATCGATTCGAGCCCGACGGCCTGCTTCCCTTGTGAGCCGCATCTCGTCGTTGATCCGCTCACGCACGATGTGGCTGCTGTGGTTCGCCGCATTGATTGCCGCAACCTTCGTGCTGCTCGTCTTGCGCGAGCGGCTTGACAAAGCGCACGTCGCGCTCGCCTACCTCCTGGTCGTACTCGGCGCGAGCTCAGCGGGAGGACGCACAGTGGGGCTGACGGTGGCCGGTGCGGCCTTTTTAGCGTTCAACTATCTCTTTCTTCCTCCATACTACACGCTCGTAATTAATGACCCGTTGGATTGGTTGGTGCTGGTGGCATTTCTCGTCACGAGCGTTGTGGCCGCACAGTTGCTGTTTCGCGCGAATGCGACAGCAGAAACAGCAATGCGCCGTGCCGCGGAGGTCGATCGCCTCGCCACGCTCGGTGCAGAAACATTGAGCGCGCCAACTGCGTCGGCTGCGCTGCACGCAATGGCGATTGTCATTCGCGACGCACTCGATACGGACGAATGCGCCCTGTTCCGACGCGAGCTCAATGACGCAGTCGTGTGTGCAGCATACGTACATCGGGCAAACCCAACGGAACCGGATGATGTCTCGGCTACCAGCTTCGTGCATTGGGTACTTGGGCGTGCCGAAATAGCGGTCGAATTTTTGGACGGAACAACCCGTATTGATCCATTGCTCAGTGACGCACTCGTTGTTCGCACGTTGTATCGCTCGCTGCGAGTGCGCGGTCAGCCAGTCGGTGTGTTACGCGTGTCATCGCAGGACGGGTTGACGCTTTCGCCCGATCGCGCGCGACTGCTCGATGCGTTGTCATATTACGCAGCCCTCGGCGTCGAGCGCGTACGGCTCGAGCGTACGGTTGAACGAGCCGAAGCCGAACGTGAAGTGGAGGCACTACGCAGTGCGTTGCTCATGGCCGTCTCGCACGACTTACGTACGCCCCTTACTACGATCAAAGGGATTGCGCACGAAATTGCCCACGGTGGAGCGCCGACGCGTGCGGGGATCATCGAAGCCGAAGCGGATCGTCTAGACAAACAGATTGGCGACCTGCTCGACCTGTCGCGCATTCACGCCGGTGCCGTCCGACCACGGGCGGACATCAATACGATTGACGAATTGATTGGTGCGGCGCTATTGCGTGCACAGGGTCCACTCACTGGGCATGCCGTTGCCGTGTCGTTGTCTGATGACGTTCTCGTTGGACGATTCGATTTTTCGCAAACGCTGCGCATTGTCGTGAATTTGCTCGAGAACGCTGCCAAGTACACGCCGTCCAGCGCGGGGATCGAAGTCACCGCGGCACGGGTCGCCGAGCAGATCAGCATAACGGTCGCCGATGAAGGCCCGGGTGTGCCTGTGGGCGAAGAGCTTCGCATCTTCGAAGCGTTCTATCGACCTGTGGGCGTGCCACCAGATGTGCGTGGCTCTGGACTTGGGCTTTCTATCGCGCGCGGGTTGGCTGTGGCGCAGGGTGGCACGCTGACCTATCACGCGCGTGCAACGGGCGGCGCGCTGTTCACGCTTCTCTTGCCGGCAGTGAATGCGCCCCCTGTTTAAAAAACAAATGGAGCAGTCCGCTTAAAGTGTCTTTACAGCTTCTTTATGCTTGGCATCGCGCCTTTTGTGCGCGCTTCACGACGTAATCGACATTCTCCTCGCTGTAAGGTTGTCTCGACTCCCTCGGAGGATTTTCTCGTGCTGGATATTGCCTACGTCGTGGGCACGTTGCTGTTCTTCGCGCTCATGCTGGCCTACGTGCGTGCTTGCGCTGCACTTGGCAAGCGGTCTCCCGGTGACGTGGCCGGCGAGGAGCGCGTGCCATGAGTATCGACTCGATGGTTGCACTGTTGCTGGCGGTCGCCGTGATCGGCTACCTCGCGTATTCGTTGTTGCGCCCCGAACGGTTCTGAGGCGCGATCAATGACCGCTAACGGCTGGACGCAAATCGCCCTGTTTTGTTTGGTGACCTTGCTCGTCGCCAAACCCCTGGGGCTGTACCTCGTGCGCGTGTTCGATGGCCGGATGGGCTGGTTGCGCCCAATCGAACGCGGCATCTATCGCGTGTGCGGCGTGAAGGACGACGAAGATCAACACTGGACGCACTATCTAGCGTCGTTGTTGTTGTTCAGTGTGGTCTCGCTGCTGCTGACCTACGTTGTGCTCCGATTGCAGGACAAACTGCCGCTCAACCCACAGAAGTTTGCGGCGTTGCCAGACCGGCAAGCGTTTGAAACGGCCGTGAGTTTTACGTCGAATACCAATTGGCAGAGTTACAGCGGTGAGTCGGCGATGTCGTACTTCACGCAGATGACCCAGTTGGCGTTTCACAATTTCGCGTCGGCTGCCGTTGGACTCGCGGTTGCCGTTGCGCTAGTGCGCGGAATAGCCCGTCGCGGTGAGGAAGCGCGCGGTCGCCTTGGCAACTTCTGGGTCGATCTCACGCGCGGCACACTGTATGTATTGCTGCCGATCTCACTCGTGCTCTCGCTCGTTCTCGTGCAGCAGGGCGTGATCCAGAACTTCACGCCATACCTCGATATCACCACACTCGAGGGCGCGAAACAGACCATCGCGATGGGTCCGGTCGCGAGTCAAGAGATCATCAAGCAAGTTGGTACCAATGGTGGTGGTTTTTTCAACGCAAACTCGGCGCATCCATTTGAGAATCCTACGCCGTGGTCGAACTTCTGGTCGATGATCACGATCTTCATGATCCCGTCGGCACTCGTGTACATGCTGGGGCGCATGACGGGCAACCTGAAGCACGGCTGGTCGGTGTGGGCGGCGATGTTCCTACTCTTCCTGGGCGGCGTGACGGCCACGTATTGGGCGGAAGCGCGCGGCAATCCCATCCACGCAGCGCACGGCATTGACGTCGCCACGACGGCGATCAATCCAGGCGGCAATATGGAGGGCAAGGAGGTGCGCTTTGGTATCGTCAATTCCGCACTCTTCAGCGTGGTCACGACGGATGCGTCCTGCGGTGCTGTGAACGCGATGCACGATTCGTTTACGCCGCTCGGTGGACTTGTGCCCATCGTCAACATGCAGCTTGGCGAAGTGATCTTCGGCGGTGTTGGTGCCGGGTTATACGGCATGCTCATCTTCGTTGTTCTCACCGTGTTTATCGCCGGCCTGATGGTTGGGCGCACACCCGAATATCTCGGGAAAAAGATCCAGGCGCGCGAGGTGCAGATGGTCATGCTGTATGTGCTCGCCGCCGCCGGATCGATCTTGATATTCACGGCCGTAAGCATCGTCGCGCCCGCTGGACTCGCGGGCCTCAACAATAACGGTCCGCACGGCTTGTCGGAGATTTTATACGCATTTTCGTCGACCACGGCAAATAACGGCTCGGCCTTCGCGGGACTCACCGGCAGCACCTACTGGTACAACACGTTGTTTGGTGTCTCAATGCTGATCGGTCGCTTCGCACTCATTGTCCCCGTGCTCGCACTCGCTGGCTTCCTCGCTGAAAAGCGAGTCGTTCCCGCCTCGAGCGGCACGTTCCCTGTCGGTGGTGCGCTTTTCACCACACTGCTCATTGGCGTGGTGCTCATTGTCGGCGCACTCACGTTTTTCCCCGCACTCGCGCTCGGCCCCATCGTCGAGCACTTCCTGATGGGCTCAGGGGCCCTGTACTAACATGAACACTCCCTCTGGAAATACGGCATCGCGCTCGTCGAGTAATCGCCGTCCGATGTTTGCTGGTGACATCGTGCGGCGCGCTATCCTCGACGCGTTTCGGAAGCTTGATCCGCGATTGATGGTGCGAAACCCCGTCATGTTTGTGGTGCTGCTCGGCTCCGTTTATACCACCATCGCACTGGTGCGCGACGCCGCAGCGGGTAAGAGCGGTATCGGGTTCCTTGCACAGCTCGCGATCTGGCTTTGGTTCACGGTATTGTTCGCCAATTTCGCGGAAGCGATGGCCGAAGGCCGTGGCAAAGCGCAGGCCGATTCATTGCGCAAGAGCCGAACGCAGTCATCCGCGCGCAAGCTGCCTGCGGGCACCGTGCTCAATGGTCAGCTGGGCAGCGCGCCCGTCACTGAAGTTGCAGCGTCAACACTGCGGCGCGACGACTACGTACTCTGTCTGCCGGGCGACGTTATTCCGGGAGATGGCGAAGTCGTTGAAGGTGTGGCATCGGTCGACGAAAGCGCCATTACCGGTGAAAGCGCACCGGTCGTGCGCGAGAGCGGTGGAGATCGGTCCGCCGTCACGGGCGGCACGCGCGTGCAGTCGGACTACCTGGTCATTCGCATCACCGCGAATCCTGGCGAAACGTTTATCGATCGTATGATTGCGCTCGTCGAAGGCGCGTCGCGGCAAAAGACACCCAACGAAATTGCGCTCACGATTCTTTTGTCTGGGCTCACGATCGTTTTTGTTCTCGCTGTTGCCACGTTGCAGCCGATCGCGACATACGCGCAGTCGCCGGTCGCCATCCCGGTGCTCATTGCGCTGCTTGTGTGTCTCATTCCCACCACCATCGGCGGTTTGCTCTCGGCGATTGGTATCGCGGGCATGGACCGGCTCATTCAGCAAAACGTCATTGCGATGAGTGGTCGCGCGGTCGAAGCCGCGGGTGACGTGAATACGTTGCTCCTCGACAAAACGGGCACGATCACGCTCGGCAATCGACAGGCGTCGGAATTTCTGGCGGTGCGTGGCGTCGACGATGCCACACTCGCGGACCGCGCGCAGCTCTCTTCGATCGCCGATGAAACGCCCGAAGGTCGCAGCATCGTCGTATTGGCCAAGTCCAAATTTGCGCTGCGCGGTCGCGACATGGCCGACAGTGAGGGTCATGCCGACATGGAGTTCGTGCCATTCAGTGCATCAACACGCATGAGCGGTGTGAACCTCACAGATGGCCGACAGGTGCGAAAAGGCGCCGGCGACTCGGTGCTGCGATGGGTGCGTGAGCAAGGTGGTGCCGCGCCTGCCGATCTCGACACGCTCGTGGAGCGCGTCGCGCGGGAAGGTGGAACGCCGCTCGTTGTTGCAGAACGAGATGCAAGTGGTGCGCGCGTCCTGGGCGTCATCTATTTGAAGGACATCGTGAAGGGTGGCATGCGCGAGCGCTTTGACCGACTTCGAGCGATGGGCATTCGCACTGTGATGATCACCGGCGACAATCCGCTCACGGCCGCAGCAATTGCACAGGAAGCGGGCGTCGATGACTTCTTGGCGGAGGCAAAGCCGGAAGACAAAATGGCACTCATCAAGCGCGAGCAGGCTGGTGGTCGCTTGGTGGCGATGACAGGCGACGGCACCAACGATGCGCCCGCACTCGCGCAGGCTGACGTTGGCGTGGCAATGAACACCGGCACGCAAGCCGCGAAAGAAGCGGGCAACATGATCGACCTCGACTCGAATCCCACAAAGCTCATCGAGATCGTGGAGATCGGCAAACAGCTGCTGATGACGCGCGGCTCGCTTACCACGTTTTCCATTGCCAACGACGTTGCCAAGTACTTCGCGATCATCCCTGCAATTTTCATCAGCATCTATGGTGTGAAAGGCCCACTTGAGCCGCTCAACATCATGCGGCTGCACTCACCAGAGAGCGCAATTCTCGCCTCTGTCATCTTCAACGCCCTGGTGATCGTCGCGCTCATTCCGCTCGCACTGCGCGGCGTGCGCTACCGCCCAGCCGCTGCGTCACTCGTTCTCCGACGCAACCTGCTGGTGTACGGCGTTGGTGGCCTCATCGTGCCGTTCGTTGGCATCAAAGCGCTCGATCTGCTGCTCGTCGCACTCCGGCTCGTCTAAGTCGGCACTTCGTCAACACGGACTTCTTATGCTACGCGGACAAATCAAACCAGCACTGATGCTGACGCTCGTGCTGTGCATTCTTACCGGTGTGGTGTATCCGGGCATCGTGACTGGTCTCGCACAAGCCATTTTCCCGAGCCAGGCGAATGGCTCACTGGTGACGGTAAACGGGAAAGTGGTCGGCAGTGCGCTCATCGGTCAAACGTTTACGCGCGATGAATATTTCCACTCGCGTCCTTCGGCGGCGGGCACTGGTTACGACGCCACAGCATCGGGCGGCACGAACAAAGGTCCCACCGACACCAAGCTGGCCGATACGTTGATCAAAGTGCGAGCGGATAGCGCCGTGGCGCATATGGGCGTCAAACGAGGTGCCATTCCGTCAGACCTCGTCACCGCCAGCGCATCGGGGCTCGACCCGCACATCTCGCCGGCAAACGCACAACTTCAAGTACAGCGCGTGTCACACGCGCGCGGCGCAGACTCTGCGGCCGTTCGCCAAGTCGTTGATGCTCACACGGAAGGTCGCCAGTTCGGCGTGTTCGGTGAGCCGCGCGTCAACGTCTTGCTGCTCAATATCGCAATCGACTCTGCGTTCCCGAAACGCTAAGCGTCCCAACCTTCCATTCGACTCTCCCGACCATGTCGCGCTCCATATATCGCATCACTACCGTATCAGCCGTCGCGCTCGCATTGACGGCCGCGCTGCCAGGCCACGCACAAACGGCCGCGCCCGCGCCCACCGACACCACGCCGAAAATCACGTTCGGTGCCTTCGTTGATGGGTACTTCGCATGGGATTTCGGACGGCCTCCCGCGTTCGATCGTTCGTTTGCTGGCGGAACGCCATTTACGACGCAGCCGTCGCGGCACAACGAGTTCAACGTCAATCTTGCGTTCGTAGAAACAAAAATCGACGCACCGCACTATCGCGGACGCCTGGCGATCCAGGCGGGAACATCCGTGCAATCCAACTATGCCGGCGAGCCAACGAAAGGCACGATCAGCGGACCAAGTCTCGCCCGTATGCTGCAAGAGGCGGTCGTTGGAGTGAAGCTCGCGGACAACGTGTGGGTGGATGCGGGTATTTTCTATTCGCACATCGGCACCGAGTCATGGGCGTCGCGTGACAATCCAACGTACTCGCGCTCGCTGATTGCCGACTACTCGCCGTACTACCAAAGTGGCGTGAAGTTTACGTGGACCCCAAACGCGAAGCTCACGGCGCAACTCGATGTGGTGAACGGCTGGCAGAACATTTCCGAAAACAATAGTGGTAAAGGCGCGGGCGTGCGGTTGGACTACGCGACCGACGCGAACACCACTGTCAGCTATTTCAACTTGATATCCAGCGAAGCCACGTCACGTCTCCGCGTTTTCAACGGTCTTGGCGTCAAACGGGCAATGGGCAAGCTGTCAGTGCTCGCCGAGGCTGACATTGGCTCGCAGTCGCGCGGTGCGAACGTAAGCGGGCAGTCTACGTGGTACGGATGGACTGCGATCGCGCGCGTCCAGGCGACACCGAAGGTCGCCGTGGTGGCGCGCGTCGAAGGCTATGACGACAAGGATCAGGTCATCATCGCGACCGGATCGTACGTCGCGGGCACCGCGACAGTCGCGAATCCGGCGTTTCAGGCCGTTGGTGGTTCGTTCGGAGTTGATGTTTCACCGTACGCGCGCGTTGCTTGGCGCACGGAAGTGCGCGGGTTCGGCAACAAGCACGCATTATTCCCGAATGGACCCACCGGCGCGCCGCAGAAGAGCAGCACCTTCGTCGTGACGTCGCTTTCCCTCACGTTCTAATTCCTATGGCATGACGCAACCAGTGGCAGGCGGTACTCCAAACGGGGTCGATCACGGCGCGAAATTTCTCGCGTTGGTGCGGCAGCGTGAGCGCGGAAAACTCAAACTGTACATCGGCTCTGCCGCTGGTGTGGGCAAAACATATCGCATGTTGCAGGAGGCGCATGAGCTGCGTCGTCGCGGCATTGATGTGGTTGTTGGATTTGTCGAGACACACAATCGCACTGATACGGTGGCACAAGTCCTCGATCTCGAACTCGTGCCGCGCGGCACGTTCGAGTACCGCGGTGTCGTGCTTGAAGAGATGCATGTTGATGCGATCATTGCGCGGCGCCCACAAGTGGCCGTCGTAGACGAACTGGCGCACAGCAATGTGCCAGGGTCGCGTCATGCAAAACGCTGGGAGGACGTGCTGCAATTGTTGGACGAAGGCATCAATGTCATTTCTGCGGTCAACGTACAGCATCTCGAGTCACTGAACGACGTTGTCGAACGCGAGCTCGCCGTCACCGTTCGCGAAACGGTACCTGATTGGCTGGTTGCGCAAGCCGATCAAGTTGTCAATGTTGACCTGTCGGCCGAAGATCTCCGCCAGCGGTTGCGCGATGGCAAGATCTACAAAGCAGAAAAAGTGGAGTCGGCACTCGCGAATTTCTTCACGGACGAAAATCTGAGTTCGTTACGTGAGCTTGCCTTGCGAGAAGTCGCAAACTCCGTCGATAGGGCCCGCGAAGGCGCTGTGCGACGCGTCGAATCCGCCACCACGCCACGAACGGTTGACCGACTCATGGTATGCCTCTCCAGTGATCCGCCGCTGTCGCGCATATTGCTGCGCAAAGCCAGCCGCATCGCCGGGCGCCTGAACTCCGACTGGTACTGCGTGTACGTGCAAACGTCTGCGGAACGCGCAGACCGGATCGACGCCACGGTACAGCGTAAACTCGTAGAAAATATTCAACTCGCGCAGTCACTTGGCGCGGATGTGGTAAAACTCACGGGAGATGATGTCTCGGCCGCACTTGCAAAGTTTGCTGCGGAGCGTGCAGTGACGCTCGCTGTCATGGGACAGACGCGCCGCTCGCGCTGGCATCGACTCACCCGTGGCTCCGTTGTCGAACGACTCATTCAAATGCGCGCCGGCCTCGATGTGCTTGTGGTGTCAGCGAACGGCGGTTCGCGTTCATGAAATCCCCGCGGCAAGTACCCATCATTGGTCTGTCCGTCGGACAACGGCTGACACTTGGCGTCGCGCCGGCGCTGCTGGCCGTAATTTTGGTTGTTGGATTGGCGTTCTACGGAGAGCGCGGTCGTGCGATTCCGAGTCTCGTGCTGGTGAGTGCCGCAGCGCTGGCTGTTGTTTCGCTGATCGTCACGTGGGTCAATACACAGTATATCGCGCGTCGAATACGTCGTCTCGCCGGTGGTGTGGATGTCGGCCTCGCCAGCGAATTGCCAACGGAGCACGACGAGCTAGGTCGCATCGAGCTTGTTGTGCAAAAACTCGGGAGTGCGCTCACTGCCGCGGAGGATGCACGCCGCGATGTAATCGCGGAAAGTGGCGCGAGATTCACTCAACAGGCAACCACACTGGCTGCGGCGGTGCGCGACGCGCGTGCGCAGCTCGACGAGCTCCGGCTACCATTGCATATCTTGATGGATGCGCCATTCGGAGAACTCAATGAAAATCAGGAGGAACTGCTCGTCGACGCGCGTGCAGCCGGCGCCGTCATGGATGTGACGCTGCGTCGCCTGACACAAATTGCCGATGCAGACAGAGACGCCCTTCCCGTATTGCTTGAGCGCGTTGCCGTCAACGATGTGCTACGCGCGGTGTTACCGATGTTGCGCGCAGCCGCTGAGCGTCACGGCGCACGTATGGACAGTGATTTCGATCCACGGTTACCACGCGTTTCTGCCGATCGCGCACGTTTGGCCGAGGCGATCGCGCTTATTGGAACCGAAGCGGCAGCCATGACCAGCGACTCGCGACCACTGACCTTGAAATCATCCGTCGATACAACGCACGCACGCATCACGATGTCACCAACGCCCGCCATCGAAACACATATCAATGTTGCATTCGTACTCGCAGAACGACTGATCGCGGCGCAGCACGGACAGCTTACAATACTCACACACGCTGTCGAAATTATTTTACCGCTCGACAGCGTGCGGGCGTAGCGCGCGAACCGTGCTTACATCTGAATACGCACGCCGACGCTGACTGGTACGATCTGCAGCGCCGCACGATTGCATCCGCTCTGCCCGAAACACGAGACTTTGGGCGTACCGTTGAGCACGTGGTGAAAACGTGATTCGATGAAAATACCCGTACCACCCATGCCAAACTCAATCCCGCCGCCACCGTTAAAACCAAGCTTCGTCGAACTTTCCTGCCCATACGTCAGCAGCGAGCCACAGCTCACGGCGCACTTCGGGCTGTTCTTCAAATAGTACGCGCCAACACCGCCCGTCACGTACGGTCGTACGGGCGAGCCCTGCAACGGAATGCCCAACACAGCATTGAGGGTACCCGTGACCATGCTGTACTTGTTTGAAATGGTCACCGCCGTCGAACTCGATCCCGACGTTACGAGATTGCGATCACCAAATCCGTGATACAACACGTCGGCACGGAGACCGAACGGTCCCACGCGGCGACCGAAATCGACAAAACCGCCAGCATGAAATCCCGTTTTCGCAACCTTGTCATAATCGCCAACGGGAAACGTTCCGCCGCCAATCACGCCAAATCCCACTGCTCCAGTCCCACCGCTTTTCTGCGCCTGCGTTGCAAATGGGACCACAAACATCACGACGCCGGACAGCGCTCGAAACAGTCTCATGTGTGTTCTCCTAAAGATGAATGTTACAAATTGTACATCAGCACATCACGTGCCAAAAAACAGCGCGCATGCATTTAAGCGCTACATTTCCCGCATGCTCAGTCTCAATCGTATGTACGAACTGGGCCGACACGCGGCCTTGGTGTTGTTGACAGCAACAACTGCTGCTCCTGCGCTCCGTGCGCAGGCGCCCGAAAATGCGTGGTCAAGCGTCGGCAAGCGCGGTGACTATCTCGTCAAAAACTTTCGCTTCGCCAATGGGGACGTGCTGCCTCAGCTGCGGCTGCACTACACAACACTTGGTGTTCCGCGAAAGGATGCGAAGGGCGTGGTCAGAAATGCAGTCCTGGTACTGCACGGCACGGGTGGCGCCGGCACCAGTTTCTTGAACAGAAATTATGCCGGCGAATTGTTCGCACCCGGAAAGCTGCTCGACAGCAGCAAGTACTACATCATCTTGCCTGATGGGATCGGCCACGGTGCGTCCGCGAAACCAAGTGACGGACTCCGCGCAAAGTTTCCCAGGTACACGTACGACGACATGGTCGAGTCGCAGTATCAATTGCTGACACAGCACCTCGGCGTAAATCACCTGCGAGTAATCATGGGTACGTCGATGGGATGTATGCAGGGTTGGCTGTGGGGATATCAACATGCAGACTTTATGGACGGCCTCGCACCCTTTGCCTGTGTGCCATCGCAGATCGCCGGTCGCAATCGCATGATGCGCACGATGGCCATGGATGCCATTCGCACCGACCCGGCATGGAATGGTGGCAACTACACGTCGCAGCCATCCGGATTGCGCACCGCTTCAATGATGTTGTACATGATGGGGAGCGCACCGCTGCTGCAGCAACGCATCGCCGCAACGCGTGACGCGGCAGATAGCGTCATCCGCGCCTATCTCGATGACCGCATGCGTACCAGTGATGCCAATGATTTTCTCTATCAGTTTGATGCATCGCGCGATTACGACCCATCACCATTCCTCGCCAAGATTATCGCGCCCGCGCTGTACATCAATTCGGCAGACGATCAGGTGAACCCCCCGGAACTCGGCATGGCGGAAAAGTTTGCGGCAAAAATTGCGCACGCAAAATTCATCATGATCCCTATTTCCGAGCAGACCCGCGGACACGGCACACACTCGTTGCCACTCGTCTGGGGGAGCTATTTACAGAACTTCCTTGCAACATTGCCGGAACGATGAGTCCCGCGCTGAGTACATCGCCTGTCGCACACCACGTCGAACCGGCCGATTTCGCAAGGCCATCGTTTACCAAGCTTCTTGCACGCGCCGCACTGCTGCGCTGTCCGTACTGCGGCGGACAGGGGCTCTTCGCGACGTTCTTCACACTGAAGTCGCATTGTCCTACCTGTGGCCTGCGCACCGAGCGCGGAGAAGGCGACTATTTCGTGGGCGCTTATTTATTTAATCTCATCGCTGTCGAACTCATTCTGTTTTTTGTTGTATGCGGCTTTGTCGCCGTCACGTGGCCCAATCCACCGTGGGATGCGATCACATATACGACCGCGATCCTCATGCTGTCCGGATGCTTCCTGTGCTATCCGTTTGCAAAGACCACCTGGCTCGCCGTCGATCTCGCCATCCGACCGCTTACATTCGAAGAATTGCATTGGCACAACCAGGACGGCAGCATCGGTGATCGCGAGTTGCCGCACGTGTGAAGACGTCACACACGTGCAGCACAGACGCGGGCGTGCCTCGCGCTATTTCTCGGCGATGATGAGATAGCGCGACGTCGCCCAGAACTTCGCAGGATCGGTGATCCGAATTGCATCGCCACGAAACGATCCGTCCTTTTCTTTCTTCGCAACTTCAAGCAATCCGACGTCGTGTCGAGACACGACTTTGTATGGACGGTCCGACCGCGGGAGCGGAATGGTGAGCACCTCGCGGCGATCTGCGCGTGTAAACTTTGCATCGTCCAGTGTGCGCGACGGCACCAACGTCTTGCCAAGCTTCACAATCAGAAATCCGCGCGAACCACCCTCTTCCGTGACGAGTCCGTCGGCCAACAACTGTCGACGTGCCGCAACGACGAAATACACACGGTTTTCGCGCACGTCCATCGCTTTCACCGTATCCGTCAACACCGCCTTCTCGGCCACCAGGACCTGGTTCTGCACTTTCAACGCCTTTACTTCTTGTTGAAATGCAACGATCTCTTTTTCGCGCGTGGCCAGTCGCGTGTTGAGGTCAAAGAGCAACGTAGCCGTGGCCGACGAATCGGCGCGCAGTGACTTGAGCGTATCAAGCACTGCGATCACCTGTTTCTGACGCGCGGCTAACCGCGTGCGTAGTTGTGTCAACCGATTGAGAATGTCCTTCTGCGCGCCCGCAGCTTCCACTTTGCCGGATTCGTCGCTCTTGTTGACGGTGACCTTGGACGACAAGCCGCGCACCGTGCGCAACTCCGCATCGACTTGATCTGCAAACTTGGTTGCTTCGACAACCTGCGACAGCGCGCGATCCTTGTCGGCGGCGGCCCCCTTCATCAACCCTTCAATCGAGTCGCGTTGGGCATTGGCGCTCGCCAAAGCGGCGGCCAGTGAGTCGGCGCGTGCGTTGGCCTTGGTGTCGGTGCACGCAGCGAGCGCAGCGCCAACAAAAAGCACGACGGAGAGAGCGATGGTCTTGCGAAAACGGAAAAGATGCATGGAATTAGGGCAGAGGGGATAGTAACCCGGGGAACCTACCGGCCTCGAGGGTTTCATGAAAGTGCTGACAGTGTTACCCCGCAGGTCCAGTCACCGCTTCACACGCCAGTCTCATTCGGTTGGGCGCGTGCGTGGATGTGTGGTGCAGGTCGCAGTCGGTCTCGGAATCGTGCTGTCCGCGTGTCGACCGGCTGCCCAAACGAGTCCAGCGCCGCTCACGATACCACCCGTCGAGTCTATTCACTTGCGAGTGACGCAGGGAGACGCCGAACGCCTGACGCGCGCGGCGCTGACGTCTGCCGGACTGCAGGTGAGCGCAACAGATCGGCGTGAAGGGTGGATTCGCTCGTTTCTCGGCAGCACGTGGGAGGATCACTATCGATTTCGTCAATGGCACATTGTCATCAGCTTCGCGGCCGACGATGCGACGCACAGCACACTCCTCACACTTCGCGCGGTTGAACAGTCAACATCGTTTCCTGCTGGGGTGACGTACACCCCCGGTGCAGTGCTCGCTCCGAGTGGATTTACACGGACGGCGGTCGTCAGCGACCTTTCACGCGGTGCGCCACACGACGCGTGGCTGCAACTACAACGTGTCGCGCTCGCGCTTGCAGATCACGGGGCCATACTGTTGACAGAACTCACGGAGCGTTAGCCGCGATACCGACCTGCGTGATTACCGCAGCGTGTCGGCGATCGCGAGTAAACTGTCGCGCAAATCGGTGTTCGTGCCGGCAACCAATCGGCGTACGCCCTTCCATTGACGAATCAAAGAGGAACGCGCATTCAATGTCGTCTCAATCACGCTGTGCTTCGATGTGCTCGCATGCACCATGCGACCGTCTCCGACATAAATCGCGATGTGTGAAATCTTTTTCCCGCGACCAAATGTGAGGAGATCACCAGGCTTGAGCGATGCCAGATCCTTCCTCACCGCTGTTCCAACGGTGGCTTGCTGACGTGCCGTACGCGGGAGCGCCATGTCGAGCGCGGACATCACGTATTTCACTAAGCCACTGCAATCGAGCGCCTTGTTTGGCGCAACGCCGCCGAGTTTGTAACGCGTACCAATCTGACTGCGCGCCATCGCCACCACTGAATCCCGCAACGACGATGCCGACGCACTGAAGGCGGCAAATGGCTTTCTCGCATCACTGATTTGTGCATTCGACCGCTCTGCCGTCGCTGCCAGCGCAACGCAAAGCGCAAACGGGAGAACGGAATGTCGCGAAAGAAGGGCCACGTATCAGCGGGAAGGCGGGTGGCGAACGAAGATCTGTCGGCAGGACGCGCCAAGTGTCGTGTCGGAAACACTCTGTGGTGAAACGAGAACCTATCGGACGAAACCGCCCAGCGCGAGGGGCAACTGTTTCATGGCTGGCAATTACAGGTAAAAAAACTGACCGCCGCGCACGGCGCGGATTGGTCGTAGCAAGCGGACACCGGCAAATCGTACCCATCAAACGCCAGAAATTAAAAAAGAGCGGCAAAATAGAGACATCAGAACGCCACTATCGACGCGCACGGTCAAACTCGCGAAATTCGAGGTGCGGTTTTACCGGATATGTAAAGCCTTATGCGTCTGCACCGACATCCGCCACCGCGGATTTGCCAAACAGTACGCCAACGCCGCCGCCGTGTTCGCGGCCACGGCCGGGCCGTCCATCGGCTGCAACAAAAAATATCGGAAATCGAGTCCCGCAAACCGCTCCGGCATCGCGCTGGCTTGCGGGTACACCAGCTTGAGTTCATCACCCGCCGTCAACGCCAGCGGCGCCTCCGCTTTCGGGCTTACGCACAGCCAGTCAATCCCCGACGGAGCCTCCTGCGTGCCGTTTGTCTCTACTGCAATCTCGAAACCCTGCGCGTGGAGCGCGTCTATGGCCTCTCGGTCGAGCTGTAGCAGAGGTTCACCGCCGGTACATACCACGAACCGTCGCACGTCCGTTGGGGCGTCTGCAGGCCATCGCATGGCGACGAAGGCGCCGAGCGCAACGCCAGTCGAAAAGCGACCGCCGTCCGGACCTACACCTACGAAATCCGTATCGCAAAACGAACATACCGCGGTCGCCCGATCACGCTCGCGTCCCGTCCACAAATTGCACCCGGAAAATCGCAAAAATACGGCAGCGCGTCCCGCGTTCACGCCTTCGCCCTGCAACGTGTAAAAGCATTCCTTGACGATGTACGTCACGCCAACGCCGACGACATGGTGGTCGACGCATACACAATCGGATCGACACACCCAGCTCCCGCAAATCCCTTGAGACGCAACTGACACGCGTCGCAGCGCGCACACGCGGTCCCGTCCGGCGCGGGATCGTAGCAACTCGTGGTCAACGCATAATCGACATCGAGTGTGCGTCCAAGGGTTATGATCTGCGCTTTGGTGAGATGTTGCAGCGGCGCGTGAATGCGTAAGCGCTGCGTGCCCTCCACGCCCGCGCGCGTTGCCAAATTGGCCATCGCGGCAAATGCATCGATGTATTCCGGACGACAGTCAGGATAGCCTGAATAGTCCAGCGCATTGACGCCAATAAAAATGTCCTGCGCGCCGGCTACCTCCGCCCACGCCAGTGCAAACGAAAGAAAAATCGTGTTGCGCGCGGGCACATACGTCACCGGAATTTCATCACTCGCTGCGTCAACGTCGCGATCCTTTGGCACCTCCACATCTGACGTGAGCGCGGAGCCGCCCCATTGACGCAGGTCGATGTCGACGACCACGTGTTGCGAGACACCCTGCGCCGCCGCAACGCGCCGCGCCGCATCAATCTCCACCGAATGCCGCTGCCCATACCGAAACGTCATCGCCAACGGTGTGAATCCCGCTTGCCTGGCCATCGCAAGTGCCGTTGCAGAATCCAGTCCGCCAGACAAAAGAACAATGGCGCTGCGCGGCGGCGCGCTGGCTATGCGCTTTGAGGTATCGACGAGTTCGGTCATCATGAAAATTAGTTGAATGCGTCCGTGCGGAGTGCGACTTTGAAGGGACGTGTCCCGCCACGCCCGTATCACGTATCACCCATGACTGCACGATGAACTGGCACTCCGATCCAAACGCCTGGATTTCCCTCCTGACGCTCACGGTGCTCGAGCTCGTGCTCGGCATCGACAATATCATCTTCATCTCCATCCTCAGCGGAAAGCTGCCGCCGCCGCAGCAATCGCGCGCACGGTCATTGGGATTGATGGGAGCGTTCGTGACGCGCGTGCTACTCCTGCTGTCGATCACGTGGGTCATGAAACTCACAAATCCGCTATTGTCAGTATTCGAGCATGGCTTCTCAGGTCGCGATCTGATTCTCCTCATTGGTGGTTTGTTTCTCATTGGCAAAGCGACAAAAGAAATCCATCAGAAATTGGAAGGACCGGAAGAAAACGAGACGACATCAACCAAAGCGAAATCTTTGTGGGGCACCGTCGCGCAAATCATGGTAGTCGACATTGTATTCTCGCTAGACTCGGTCATCACTGCGGTCGGTATGGCCAGCGAGGTCAGCATCATGATTGCCGCGAATGTCCTCGCCTTGGGTGGTATGCTGTTTGCCGCACGCTCCATTAGCGATTTCGTCGACAAGCATCCATCCATAAAAATGCTGGCGCTGTCGTTTCTCGTCTTGATCGGTACTAACCTCGTGGCCGAAGGATTTGGTCAGCACGTTTCGAAGGGCTATACCTACATGGCGATGGCTTTTTCCGTGATCGTTGAGATGCTCAACATCCGATCACGCGCGAAGCAACAACAAGCGCTCAAGTTGCGCGGACCGAGCATGCCCGACGAAACGGTTGCATAGCGTGTCCAGCGCACGGTGATGTGTTTGTGCTGATGGAAGACGGCAACCACATTGCACCGTGGGCTTTCGCGATTTTACCGCACAACGGCGTGCACCAATTCGAACATGGGTTGTCCTCTGCAAGTGACGCTGCAACTCAGCCGCGCGCGCGAGGCAAGCGCTAACGCTCCGTCTCGCAACGAGTTGTGACCGTCGTATCGGCAAT